>NZ_JBGMEK010000002.1:0-212538 GCF_041447265.1 Microbulbifer epialgicus | reverse complement strand
ACACTGTCACAACTGACGATCCACTTTCCAGATCGCTTGGAAAAATACATCAGCTTATGAGGCCATTTGGCTGACACAGAGTTTTGAACATCCTCGTCCATTGCGGCGTACTCCTGATTGGTTAGCTTTGTTTGGCAACAACAAATCAACCAGATACGCTGCTTTCTTTCAAACACTCAAACACCAGATTCGGTTATAACTCGATTGTCAGCCTCACAAGCTGTTCAGCTGACACAGAGTTTTGAATACCCTCAAACTTTGCGACAGAACCCTATATATTCCCTCCAAGCAAAGTATGGAAGTGTGTCGCGACCCAAAGGTACTCGATAAAACCTATTACCATTAAGGCTACGAAGGAGAAACTACATATTGCAAAACAGCCAATGGAAGAGAATTCAGAAAAAGCTAACCTCCAAGTAATAATTACTCCTATGAATGGCATGATTACAATCAACATCCCCAAATCATTTACAAAACCTGATTGTTCATTTAACAAAAAAATGAAAATTGCATCCAACACGCAGAGATAAATTAGAAAAAAAACAATCAGGAACAAGTTTGCTAATAAAATTTTCTTTGTTGCAACCACGCCACCAAAAACCTCTTATTCGAACCAAGTATATTACGGAAGTCCAGCTACTGTTCCGAAGAATTTTGTATACGTTCATACTCTTCTATAAGAGCATCCGTATAATCCTGGCAGTTGTTAGTTACAAAGTTATATCCATCTTGCCAGTCTTCAGAAATATTTTCCTCTGCTTGCCGCATGATATCATCATCATAACGCTCCTCACTGCACCATTGATAATTATCCCTATTTTCACGGTCATCAAATGTTCCCCCCTTAGTAAAACCGGTATTATCGCCACTTCCATCCTCATAGAACCCATGTTCATGATAGATTCCTAAGTTAGTCCCTGTACGACCAGAACTCATACGATTGCCAGCAAAAGATAAAGGGCGGCGGCATACTTGAAATAGACCAAACGGGTCAACAGCTCTTATAGGGTTTCCGGCTACATAACCAAAAGTATTAATTCCCGCACTTAACCCTATAGGGTCAGATTCCAAATAACGTCCATTGCTGGGGTCATAATCCCGGAAGTAGTTGTAGTAGTGCGGTGCTTCCTCTCCCTTGATCTGTCCAGGGAAACGCAAGTTGACTTCAACCAGGTTAAAATCACCATCCGGATCAGCGTTGGGCTCCCTCTGCCCAAACGCATCGCTGTCCCAGCGCCACACAATCGCGCTGTCATTTGTGCCAATACGCGGTGTATTTAAGTGATCACTGTGCAGGTAGGTGAGAGTTGCGCTCTGTACCTGTCCCGCACTGAGGCGCGTTTCGATCTGGGCTACAGGCATATCATCGAGGTAGATATAGTCTATTTGACGGTGGACGGCTCCGCCTGCACTGAGATTAGTCTCGCCCAGGTATTGACCTGTTAGGCTGTAGTGCAGCAGGTTGTCTTCAGCTTTGTCGGTACGCACTCTCTGACCGAGGGCGTTGTAGTAGTAGGTTCCCTTTAACGTGCCATCTTCGCTATAAGTCTTGAGGCGATTGGCGTGGTTGTATGTGTACTCGTAGGCCCCGTCACCACTGCTGATGGTGTTACCGGCGTCATCCAGTTCCCAGGTCTGCCCACCTTTTGCTGTGAGGCGGTTGGAGTTACTTTCATAGCCGAATGTAGTGACTTTTGGCGATTGGCCATTTTCGGTAAACGTCTGCTGGGTGCGGTTGCCTACCAGGTCATAAGTAAAGGTATCCTGACCTGCGGTATAACTGCCATCGATTAGGCGATAGAGGTCGTCATAGAAAAATACCTGGCTCTTACTGCTGTCCAGGTTGTCAGTAATGCCGGTGATATTACTTACCAGGTCATAGGTATAGGTCTGTGACTGGATATTGCCTATACCACTGGCATCAATCGATTGCAGGCGGCCATCCTGGTCATAACCATAGCTCTGGGTAATACCGTTGCCGTACTCCATAGAGCCAATGCCCATCATGGAATCGTACTGGATATTACTGAGAATCGTCTGGGCGTCGGCCTCGGCATTGTCCTGTATGGTGACTTTGGCAATACGCCCGAGTGCATCACGGATGTAGCTGACAATACGTCCAGAGGGATAGGTGATACTGGTTACCCGTCCTTCTCTGTCGTAACCGTACCCGGTTGTAAAATCCAACCCGCCAATCGTATCGCCCTGCTGGGTAACCCGGCCTAAGGCATCGTAGGTCAGCACGGTGGAGCCGGCATCATTACTATAGCCGGTCAGGCGCCCGCGGCCCTTATTGCCACCTTCAGTACTGTCGTAGGTAAAGGTGGCTTTTTCGCTGGGACTAGCGGGATAGTTGATGCTAGTAAGTCTATTTAGTGCATCGTAGGTCAGTTTGCTGACAATACCGCGGGCATCGGTGCTGGAGGTCAGGTTGCCGGCAGTATCGTAGACGTGGGTGCTGGTACCGGTATCCGGGCTGACCAGCTTGAGGAGGTTGCCAGCCAGGTCATACTCATACAGAGTGCTGTTGTTGCGAGGATCGATCACCTCGGTGATACGGCCTGTCGCGTCGTAAGCAAACTTAGAACTGGCCGCCAGTCCCTCGGCATCCCCAATACTCTCTGCCAGCCGACCCAGGCCGTCGTAGCGGTATTGGGTTTTAACACTGAGGGCGTCGGTGGATAGGGCCAGGCGTCCCATACCATCGTAGGTGTAGCTGGTCGTTTGCTGCTCGGCGCCCAGTCTTTGTTTCAGGCGATTGAGTTGATCGTAAATGCCGCTAGAAGTCTGCTTAAGGTTTCCATCCCGATCTACAATCTCTGTTTTTAGATGATTGCCCTGTGAATCGAGGGTGTACTTAATTTTACTGCCTTCAGCATCCTCTATTTGAGTGAGGCGATTGCGCTGGTCATAGCTAAATACCAGGCTATTGCCATCTGACTCGGTGACCTTGGTGACGTTTCCGCGATCATCGTAGTCATAAAGCGTAACAATATCGTCATCACTACTGTTGTCATCGGAACCGAGTTGGGTCTCCTCAAGCAGCCAACCACGGGGGTGGTAGCGATAGTTGACTCTAAGGTCGTTGGCATCGAGGGTTTGCGTCGGCTTACCGGTAATATCGTAGGAGAGAAACTCTTTCGTGTGATCGAGCGGATCGGTAATCTTTTTGAGATCCCCCTTGCGGTAACAGTTGCCACCGTTATCACAACCACTCTGGTCGGTGCTGTCGTAATAGGTAAAGGTTACGATGTCCTGCACATCTGTGCGCGGGCCGTCAATTTGTTTGACCAGGGCGCTATCTGGGCAACCGGCTTCGCCGTTACAGTAGGTCAGGGTGGTAACAGCATCGGTGTTGTCGTCCTTGCGCTGTTTGATCGTGGCGATATTGGTGGGTATACCTTGAGCGTCGCGCACAAAGGTATATTCCGTGCGGAATACCTTGTCGGGATCCTGACTGGAAACCTGCTCTTCACTGGCTAACCAACCATTATCATAGGTCCAGCGCTGGGTAATGAGTTCACCACTCGCTAAGGTGGTGCTGGCACTGGTCTTCTGCGCTTGGCCGTTATAAGTGTAATCGGTGGCCGTGAGCAGGGTTAAGTCATCGCCCTGCTTTTCCCAGTACTCGATACGAGAGCGATCTTTGGTATCGTCGTATATCTGTCGGTATTCATTGCCAAGGGGATCGATGCGCTTTTGCAGGTAACCCGCCTCATCGAATACATAGGTACTGACACGGGTATCAAGCACCTCGCCACTAGCACTTCTTACCGTCTCAGTGACCTGGGTAGTACCAATCTCTACATAGTCCAGCTCAAGTATATTCTGCCCTTCGACCTGCTTGGTCACACGGCCTTCACTGTCGTAGGTGTTGGTTACCCAGACAGCGCCTATACCTTGTTGTAAACCGGTGATGAGGTGTGTATCTGTTGGGTCTTCATACTTAAAGCTGTGCTGGTAATTTTCGAGCCCTGAAACCTCCACCAGGTTGCCGCGGGTCGCACTCTGCCATTCATCGTGGCGATAGTCGATGCGCCGGCCGTCATTGGCAATCACATGGGTCAGACGCCCGCTCTGCTCGTTATAGAAAAATTCCACTGCGGCGCCAGTGGGCACATCGTCTGCTCCGACTTCTTCTATACGAGTAAGGCGCGGCTGGTAGGCCACCACCATCGGTTTATTCGGATCGATACTGTCGGGCGAGGTGCCGGTCAACGGCAAGCGACCACGCTCATCGTAGCTCAACCGGTGGCTCTGGCCCTTACTGTTGATGATGGCTACCAGCCGACCGTCCGCATCGAATTCATCTCGCCTACCGCTGGCGTAGGTAAAGGTATAACTGCCATCGCCGTGTTCCTTCAGGGTACCTTGGGGGGCGTCCCGCGGGGTGACATAAGCACCACCGGTAAATATAAAAGTATCCCGGCGCCCACAGCCAGAACGCAGCAGCACGGAACCATCCGGATATTCAAACAGGCGGCGGTCGTGATCGAAGGCCCAGCCGTAACCAAGGGCGCTGTCGAATTCTGAGCGGCCGTCAAAGCGGCGCACCAGACGAATGGGATAACTGCTGCCAACTTTGAGGTCGGTATCGGCCAGGTAAAAGCCCCCATCAAAGGTGCGGATGGGGTCACCCACAGCACTGGAACCACTACCACAACAGGGGTCGGGGCTGCGCTCACAGGGCGGTGGCTCCGGTGGGCCAGGAGGGGGATCACCAGCGGAATCGCCGCCAAAGTCGTGTGCTACCGCTGTGTGCATCAGCAGGCTCGCACAGAATCCGACGAGCACAGTGTGAAGCTTTCCCCAACTTGTCATGCTGTAATCCTTTTTCTTCTTTCCGGCGGCCCTTGGCCGTATCAACTTTTTACTGCGATCGCCTTAAATAGCGATGCGCGCATCGACATCGGTGTGCCGATTGCGGTTCTCATCTCACCCCTGCAAGAGGTGATGAGTATTTAGTGTTTGCTCTGTGCGCGGTATTGGGCGTAAGCCTGGTCGGCTTTATCCTGTTGCCCCAACTGTTCAAGAGCCTGACCGCGGCGCAAGTGGATCTCTGCCCGACCGGGGTCCACCGCAACGGCCAGGTCATAGGCTTCCAGAGCCTGTTGCCACTGTCCCCAGGCCCTCCACAAATTGCCCATGAGTAGCCAGCCCTCAACATTTTCGGCATCGCGATCTAATAGCAGCTCAAGCTGTTGGTGGCATCGCTCCAGCTTGCGGGTTCGGTAATAGTGATTTGCCAGCATCAATAGCTGTTCATTACTGCGCTCAGCGAGGCGGGTGTATTCAATAGCTTTAATTCGTTTGTGATAACTTTGCTCCGCTGCCTGTGCGGGCAAAAAAAGAAATACAGCCAAAAACAGGATAAATACTTTCATGGTGATAAATTCCTTTTTTTCTTATTTGCCTTAGCGTACAGGTTCTGGAGATTTTTGTTGTACCCAGACTTTTAAGGTTGCTGTACCGAAATTGCCTTCATAACCCCGTACATTCACAGTAATAAAATGCTCTCCCTCACTGACATGGCGACTGTCCCACTGCCAGGTCATCGGCAGAAAACCCACTTCATTTTCAAAGGCAAAAATACCGTCCACATAAAAGACCGGTTCAAAGCGCTGTGCCAACAGACGCTCGCGGTCTTTCTGCGCAACATCCAAGCGCAACGGCACCTTGCTAGAAACCAGCCAGCGGCCCTCACTATCCCGCTCAGCTTCAACACCGAGAGTCAGGCTGGTTTCAAGATCGCCGCGGCTCTCTAACGGCTGGTCGGCGTGGTGGTACATACGCTTGCTGCGTGGGCGCTGTTTCGCTTTTTCACGCTGGTTGTCTGCAGGAAGGTCAGCAAAGGTAACTTGCTGTGGCTTGCTCCCTGCAAATAGGGTGTTTTCTGCTAGCCCATAGGCAGTGATGGCGAGATTCAGCTGAGGGTGTTCATCAATTTTTAACACCTGGGACTCGTCCCAGCCGTCCCAGGACTCCGCTTGCGCACCAGCGGGGCGCGGTGCCCAATCGAGCAGGGTACGCAGCAGCGGCCCACCTTCTTTCAAGCCGACACGAATACTCACCCGTGCAGGCTGACTCAGGTGGTAACGAATTTGACCGGTATCTTTATCCCAGCGTACATCCCTGACCTCGACAATCTCACCGCCACTCAAGTCGGTCAGGTCATGGGTGACACTGCGCACATCCGTGGAAGCACTCAGGGTGTAGCTGTAGGCCTCTGCCGGCACCGGGCGCCCGTGCAGATCTAAACCATCCCAGCTCAACTGTTGCTGGCCGGCCTCGACTTTTCCGGCGTCCACTACACGCACCAAATGATCGCGACCATCGTATAGTTTTAGGGCAACACGCGCGCGCTCATCCAGGTTAAAACGGACACTCGCTTGCTCGCCGCGAAGCGGGTCGAAGATCTGGTTCTCCACACTCACTTGAGTGATTTCCAGGGCCTGTGTAGCCACACTCGACAGTGCCAAGGCTGCGCTATAAGAGAAAAGTTTTACCCAGTTCGACCTGCTCATACTTCGTTTACCTCACTGATCTCGCTGGCCCGACATCGCAGTCGATCTATTAGTTTTTACTGAGGCCTGTGCATCCCGCTTGAGCGGAGCCCACACAGGCTGACGTGCTCCCGCCTCGCCTTGGGTCAGCGCCCTAACACTTTTTGTGGCAAGGTCGTACAGCCAGATATTCATGCTGCCGCCGCGGGTTGAGTGGAACACCAATTGATCGCCTCGCGGTGACCAATTCGGGCGCGCATCCAGGGCCGGATTCTCGGTAAGGCGCTCACTGCGACCATCGAGTTGACGCAACCACAGCTCATAATTGCCGGAGCGATTGCCGGAGTAGGCGATGGTGCCATCGGCGCGTACCGCGAGATCGAAGTGATAAAGTGCTCCCACGGTGAGCTGTTCGGTCTTGCGCGCAGCGACATCGACCTTCCAGATATCGTGCACCTGGCCACCATTACCCGACAGGAAATACACAGCCTTTCCGTCTGCCGACCAACTGGGCTCATGCTGTAAACGCGGCATCGAGGTCAGTTTGTCCAGCTTGTTACTGACAAACTCGTACCGATAAATATCATTATCATCAATACTGCTGGAGGTACTGAGAGAGAAGGTAAAGCTATCTCCAATGGGGCTAACCACCGCATCCAGAATATTGGGCAGCGGCGCTTCAATCTGGGTCAATGCTTTGCTGCGACTATCCAAGCGGTACAAACGGCCATCGTGCAGATTCACCAGTAGGTGGCGTCCATCCGGATACCAGGAGATACGCGAGACATCCGCACCGAACTGGGTTAACTGCTCGCCAGATTTAGCCTCGGCATTCGTACGCCATACTTCCCAATAGCCGTCGGATACGCCCAGATAAGCGATATCATCCGCGCTGCTCCATTGCGCGAAGCAGCTGAAACAAACTAAAAAAAACCACGGACTTATTTTTTTAAAAAGCATTGTACTTCTACCCACTCAGCGATACAGATTCACAACACCGCGATACAGAGAGCTCTCACCACTCTCCGGCGAAGTTGCCTGGATTGCGAAGGTATAAGCCCCCTCATCACCGACCAGTACCGCGTTGGGATCAGAATCGTTATAGCCGCGCCACTTCACTTCGTGTAACAGCGTATTGCCCTCACCATCCTGCGCACTCATCAGCTGTTCATCGACCAGCACAATGGCAGAGGGATGGCCGGGGTCAACAATGCCTGGCGGCAGCAAGCTGAAAGTGACAACGGCATCCGTGCTGACCTGATAGGCCATGCGCGTTAACTGCTCGTAACTGTGGCTGACTCGGTAGGGATCGGATTTGACTTCGATACTGGGGGCCGCTATGGCGCCAGTGATACGCGGTGCAGTACCAGCGAGATAGATATCAGTACTGCGTAATAACCTGGGTATTGGATAGTAGATAGATGCTGGGGATTCAACAATATTCCCCTCAGGATCGCGCCCATCCCAATAGATCCAATGCTGACCCTCAGGATAGAAGGTATCCTTGAACACGTTGAAAGCTGATTCACCTCTCGGTGTAACCTGCATACTCACCAAACTCGGGCTCTCCACCTCCACAGAAACCTTATAAAATTCGTTGGTGTAGACATCATAGTGGGCGGGCACAAAACCCTCTACGTAACCCATTCGGAGTTGTGGCTCATCGTAGATATAATCGTCAAGATTATCGCTGGCGCGCAGTACAACGCGATACAAGCCCTCGATCTGTAGCTTGTTCTCATTATTACGCCCATTCCAGTGGATCGGGTAGACACCGGCCTCAGTATAAATCTCCGTCTCCTGATACACCAATGCATTATCAGACTCCCTGCGGATCTCAATGGTGACACTGGCTGGATGGTTGAGACTGAAACTACCCTCCACCTGCTCACCCTCAAGTGGATGGAATTGCACTTTTTTTAGAGCTACATCGCTTACCTGTAATAAGTCTAGGTAACCACTGAAGTCCACATGCGGTGATGAGCTGCCAGCGGTATAGATATACGACGCTATCATGGTCTCATCTACGGTACCCCACCAGTTGCCAGTGGCGTCCAGACTTACGTTTTCAGAATCATCAAAGTAATTTGCGTAAAAGGCGTAATAGTTATTGCCGAAAAATCTATTGCCCTTTACCACCGGTACCGGATTACTGCCAATTACGCTGCCCCCTAAGACATACACCCCGTAGCGATTAAAGCTAAACTCGTTGCCCTTAATCAGAGGATCACTGAAGCTATATACTTTAATACCATACTCGTTACCCAAAAAGGTGTTATTGAAAATTTCAGGAGAGATTCTACTCTCTGCTGAGTCGGCTTTTATAAAGATCCCTACATCATTATTCAAAAATTTGGAATTACGTATCGAGCCATCACCACCGCTAAAATAAATCCCTCGTGAAGCACAGCTTACTTCAGCATAGTCTGCAGTTACTGTAGCGCCCTTAACAATTTCAATACCACCCCAATATTTAAAGCAGCCTTCGTTATCAGGTTTAAACAGCACAGGTGCCATTTCAGTACCCTTAATTTCTAAGCTACCTCTAACCACTAACGAAACATCCTGTATAAATCTAAGCTCAGTACCGGCTGGAATTGTCAAGACAGTTCCAGCAGCAAGCTCCACACGCCCTAAAATTAGATAGCTATCTCCAGCAAGAGTAGTATCTTCAGTGATATACCCCAGTAAAGCTCCTTCTATAAAGACGGGGTTGCCTTCAAGAGCATCTAGAAAATAGCGGTAATCAACAATTGAATTTGCATCATAGCTATCCACTGAATCATGGATCTTGTCTGCGATTAGCGGCGGATCAACACTCCCCCACCAATTGCCAGTGGCATCCAAGGTAACTGGATGTGGACCACTGTAGTCCTGCGTATAAAAATTGTATCTTATGTTGTTATAAATACTGTTGCCGGTCACAGTTGGTATGGGGTTTTGAGCGAAATCAGTACTATGTCCAAAGGCATAAATGCCAAAGTAATTCATAGTAATATTATTACCCCCACTAATATGTGGATCACTATTATGATAGACGGTAATACCATACATACTACCAAGAATTGTATTACGAAAAATTTCCGGGGCTATCCGTGAGGCAGCGGAAGAGGCTTCTGTGCGAATTCCGTACTTATTGTTCAGCAACTTGGAATTGCGTACAGAACCTTCACCCCCGTTAAAGTGAACTCCGATTGAAGCACAATGCACCTCTGTATAGTTCAAGTTTGCAGTAGCGCCTGCAATAATTTCGACACCCTTCCAATCTGAACGGTGAACGCTGTTACCATTACAAGCTTCAGACACTGGCTTAATTATTACCGGCTCTTCTGCATTACCATTGGCCTCCAATTTCCCTTTGACGAGAAGCCGGTTATTTGTTCCGAAATTTAACTGTGTGCCAGCTGTAAGAGTGAGGACAGTATCCGCGGAGATCTCGAGGGGGCCGAGCACGAGATAACTCTCCCCGGAAAGGGTAGCATCCTCGACAATAGGGCCAAACAATACAGCTCCTGTATAGGCAGGATCGCCCCCTGGTCCATTGAGGAAAAGACTGTAATTTACAATCGGATGTAGAGTGTTATATGCCCGGTCATAGATCTTTGCCGCAATTTGGCTGGGGTTTGCGCTACCCCACCAGTTACCCCTGGCATCCAGGGTGGTGGTGGATGGGTTGGCAAAAGTCGACGTATTATAATTATAAGAGCTGTTATCGTAGATGCTGTTAGCCGTTATTAGTGGAGCCGGATTCTGCGCAGCATCATCGTAATTTCCAGTTACATTAATGCCATTATTATTCTCAACAATAACGTTGCCGCCGATGATTTTTGGATCGCTATTGTGATAGATAAAAATCCCTTCACGGTTACCGCGGATAGTATTGCCAGCAAGTACAGGAGCTATTCGAATTTCGGCGGAAGCAGCCCTGGTTCGAATACCCATCCAATTGTTTAGGAGTTTAGAATTACGAACATAACCATCACCACCGTTAAAATAAATCCCGTTGCTAGCACAGTACACCTCAGCGTAATCTATAATTGCTGTCGCCCCCGCTATAACCTCGATACCTTTCCAATCATAACGGCTTGGGCTGGTGTCATTACAGGCTTGTGCCATAGGCCTAAATTTAACAGGTTCCTCTAAAATTCCAGCAACTTGTAAATGGCCTGAAACATTCAGCTGATAGCTTCCATCTCCTATGACCTCAACCCCCGGCTGAATCCAGAGGGTAACACCTTGGGGTACATTCAGGTTGCTATTGAGGATATAGGGTGAACCATCGCCCTTGGTCCACACCAGGGTATTGGACAGATTCCCGGACCAGTCCCTTGCGAGGGTGTTGGCATAGGTAGTAGCCACACTATTCGAGGCAACACTTTGCCCGGCGTCCGTCTCAGCAATCGCATAGATGGAATTATCACCATCTTCCAAGGGTACCCATGTAGAGAAAGCACCACTGTCATCAACATCGATGCTTCTTGTCACCCGGCCATTTACAAAAAAACTGACGGTTGACCCCGGTTCTGCAATACCTGTCAGGGTGATGGGGTTTGTCAGGCCGTCGGTATTGGGTAGGTTCAGTGTCGGGGCAACAATATCTATGCGGACCTCTAGCTGCCCATCGGTGTTGTCACTATCGCCAGCATTTAAATATTTAAGGGCTTGCGTATCAGAAACCTCTGCTGAGATTGTGCTCCTCGCGCGAATGAGGTTTTCACCCTCACTCAGTGCCACACTCAGCGCAAACTCGCCGGTGGCATTACTCTGCGTTTGCGCAACAATCGTACCGTTGACCTCAATATCCAGGGTGTCGTTTGGCCGGTCAGAGAAGCCAGCAATGTATTGGTTGGAGGCATACACCCTATCCACTACGGGATAGAGCAGTACTTCGGCGTAGGCACCCACAGAAAATACTGCGAGGTACAACCACAACACAGCCAATATGCCTGTACTCACAGCTTGTTTGATCGCCACAGCGAAGCTACGCCTAAACATTCCTGTCCACCCTTGAGTCATTCCATTTACCTTGTGATAGTGTCCCGCGCAACGTGCCAAGCACTGGGAAATCCCCGAACAAAGGGCCCTACAGCGCACTCGGGCTTTATTCAATCAACAAAAACGCAACACAGCCGTCGTGCTTTATGCACCAAATGTGAGTTTTATTTTGCGAGTCAGTGGTTCTTTTAACCGGACCAGTCCGGCAAGCAGTAAAAGAACGGAGATGCCCAGTATCAATATGAGCATCGGAAGAAACCGGGATTCGGTCCCAATCGACAGCGCATGCACAAAAGATAAGGGCAGCACCACAATCCAAAGGCTGTGGCCAATACGCCAGCGCTTACTGCCCGAAGCCACTTTCCATCCGGCAAAGACCCCCAGGCACAGCAGGCAAAGAGCAATCAACCCCAAGCTAACCTGTTGGCTGTAAAATCCGTGAGTGAACTTAGGTAATAGCAGGCCCCAGGCGGGAGCCTCGGTACGCACCGAAACCGCGGCAAAGAACAGGGAAGCATGCAGTACTATCAAGGAAAAAGTGAGCACTCCGAGCACCTTGTGGGCCTTGGCACTCCAGGATAACAGCACACCCGTTCCGCCTAGGCGTTTAGCCAGTGCCAGCAAGCACTGCAATCCTAAAAGGCCGACTGCTACTAACCCGGCAAGCTTGGAGAAGATGTACAGTATCTGTCCCGGAGGAAAATTATCGGTAAAGTACGCCTGAGGATTGCCAACGGAGGACCACCAGGTGACTAGGGGAATCGAAACCGTGGCAGCCAGTACCACCAGTACACTGGGCTTTATAAGATGTTTTTTCATCGACATTCCCCGCTAAAGAGGCATTTCATCTAAATACCACGCATAGGGCTGGAGTTAGGACAGCCCCCCTCGGAAACACAGGTACTCATCTGCTGGAAAGCGGCCTCTCTAGACATCGCCCTGGTACCTACCGTGGGCAGCCCCTCGGCAATCCAGCCCTTAATACCATAGGGTTTCAGGATGACGGACTGCTCGATACCCGCTCTCTTCAGGGCCTTTGCCATCTCAAACCCCCTGAAATCTTTTACGCAATAACTAACAACGTAATCAGCATCGCTCAGTTGCCTCAATACCTCATCATTCAGCTTACGTAGCGGAATATTTAAAGCATCCGGAATATGTCCCTCGGCAAACTCTTGCTCCTCACGCACATCCACAAAGACAACTCGCTTCCCCAGCTGCATTTGCACAAGAAGGTCGGCAATCGCCATCTCCTGGACAGGAGACTTTTCTGGGGCGGGCACTGAGTTATCACAGGTCATCGCAAGACTATCCCGTCGCAAAGGCCTTTGTTCAGCGGTGCTTTGGGAGAGCGCGGAATACACACGATCAAAGAACTTCAGATAGCAATCGCCGGGAACAGTGTCCCGACCATAGCTTTCCTGTAAACCTCGAAAAGCGGTTTCGATAACCTGTGCCTCTGGGGTTTTATTCGCGCCCCAGAAGTTCACTTCAATATCGTGAATGATTTGTACTAGGTTGAGAACCACAGGATCTTCAACCGCGTAAGAGAGTTGAGTCACCTCAAAGGCAGTCTGGTTCTCTATCCGGCGAAGATCCGATTCAGGGGTATCGAACTCAATGCCCGCAGGCAAAGACTCTCCCTGGTCGGCAAGCAGCAGAGAAGATTCGGGATTGACATGGCGTGTCAGTAACCAAGCTGTCGCCCACTTATCAGGGCCCAAACCATATTCTGTTACAAAAACTTGACGGGGTTCAGGTTTGGAGCATGCTGTAATGCATAAACATAGTAGCACTATAAATATTCTAAAAATAAGAAACAACTGCAAATTCTCTTTGGCTAGCTCGCAACTACAAATAAAATATCTTTTTATACTAAAAACTTAAAAATATTTGCGACAGCAAACACAATATAAATAAATATAATTTAATTATGCTGCAAGCTTCCTTTACTTTAGTGGTACGTACCAAGATATAATGTGTATCTAAATATATCGTACCATTTCATAAGATTTGAAAAATACAATTTCTACTTTACATGCCGATTACTTTCTGCGCTGCTCTTTCTATCCATGAATCCAGCGCATCTTGTTCACTCTTTATTTTATTGTCCGGATGGCCCAAGTATTCTCGTACAGAAGTGTTTTCAGTAATATAACTTCGCTTCCAGCTCATCGCATTCAAACCTTCATCCTTATAGGATGTCATCAATTCATCTAAGATACCCAAATAAGTTGATTTTGTGTCTCCCGCCCGAAAAAATAATGTCGAAAGACTTTCAGTTTCTTCTGTACCATCTTTTTTAGTTTTATTCGTTAGTTCAATTTCCAGAACCTGAATAGAAGTTTTTTGATCTCTTGCAATCACTGCATGACAGTAGCGACGAGGACGATTATTGACTAAATGTTGAGTACGGCAACGCATTTGAGGCACATCACCTATCTTGCTCTCAATTTTCCAACCATGTGTTTCCTTCAGCTTATCTAACATTTCTTGAAAAAATACAATCTTCTCTGGCGCATCGATAAGATCTGTCGGATCGAGATTATCAACGTCTGCTCTCACCCCCTTGCCTTGATCAGAGCCTTCTAGCAAACTGCCCAATTCCACTGGTGTTTGCTCCTCAATCTCATCAAGCAGATCCGATTCAATATTTTTAGGTAGAACATTAACATGCCTTGGACTGCGTCTAGTATCTATGTCAACCTCAAAATTAAGCCCACTTCGATTCAGCTTTATCGTATATCTGCTCATGCTTGCTTTAGGTCGATTATCCGGGTCCAACTCTCTTATATTGACCGATGGCTTTATATTTAAAGCTGACTTCGATTCATTACGTTCTTTTAATTTATCTTCCAAAAGTATCTTGTCATCGGGATGTGAAAAAATAATAGTGGCAATATCCGGTGGTTTCAAACCAGAAACAGATCTTATTTCTCGTATGTATACATGGTTATTCTCAGATTCTGTACCTGTGAAACCTGAAAAAGATAACTCACAATGACTAAGATCTGGCGGATTGAAATCGAATGTCCACCGCTCAGAGTTATTACTGAGCTTTGTATAGCGATTGATATTTTGAAAGATAGATCCGAAACTTTCTTCCACCTCAGGAAAGAAAAATAGCCAAATAAAGAATTTTCTAAATTGTAAACTATTCAAATATCGAACAGGAATATTTGAGGATAGTTTTACCTCACCAGTCCAACCTTCTTTCCAGGCTTTACCCAGCTGCCAGGTATTACCCTGATTAACTGCGGCACGGGCTACCTCTGCAGAATGGAAAAAAAGCATGCGAGCCATTTCAGTAACTGGAAGCCAGTATACTTTTTCAATGGTAGTAATTTTAAATATAGAACAGTCAGCAAGTTGAGAAGAAAACTCTTGAGCACGCCGTAATGAATTTGGAAGATCCCTAAAGCATAATCTTTGCCAATTATCTTGTTTAGGCAATTTTATCGTTTCTGTCCAACCCTGAGCTTTATTCTCTATTGATGTCATAGGGAATATTTTCCCAGGCGTCAGAGCTGGCAGATAATCAATAGGTAGAGACTTGCGGAAGTCGCCTTTCTCTTGATTGTGGAAATAACAGACAACGCGCCACTCTTGACCTGCTTTACGGTACCAATCTCCTAGTACCATCAGCTTGGATCCTTTAGGTACCCCTCGAATTCCAATTTCATCGACTTCTGGCATAGCTATCGTTGGCCTCTCCCTTGTTCCAACCTCAATATTTCTTTTTCAATTTTTGGTGTTATTAATTCTGAACGAATACCAGCGAACCTTAATAGTCTCCATTTTTTCACTTCCAGTTTCAGCTCTTCGAGTTTTTCATAAGCGGATCTCAAACGATGCAATTGGAAGTCTTCGACAGTCTCAGAGTGAGAAGCTAGCCATTCTCTGGTTCCAGGTAGCTTATGTAAGTACTTTTCAACTGAATTAGCACGGGGTAATTTTTTAATAAAAAATGTTTTTGTTAATCGACAACGTTTCGATTGACATAATAGTTCTTTTAGTAGCTTGTTGAGAGCGATAACATTGAATTTATCCCATTCGCGATAATCTGCTTTATAATGCAATTGACTCTTTGGTCGATATTTCGGCCTATTATTCATTAACCATTGATAATCATTTCTGTACAACCAAGAATACAAGGAACCTCCGCCTGGAATTAGCCTTATTTTTTTAACACCTAAGCTTTTGTGCTTATCAAGAAAATTTAGCCATAGTTGCCTGCGTTGCTTAACTTCCTCAGCCTTACCTTTTTTTATCTTGTTAGTCATGGTATCTGAGTCATGAGCTGGCACTGACAAATTTCTTACCTTTGATAAAACTTCAGCAGTCGAAATATCTGGAGCGAGCGTAGTGATTACCAAGAGATGCCTGAGCGGGTGGAATGATTTCCTATGCTTTCTGAAGATATTCTTTAGCCAATGATTTTCGATAGGCTCGGTAAAGTACTTCTCAAAGATTGAACCTTTCCACTCCTGCTTCATAACAAGGTATATTTCTTGATACTGAATCCTGTTTTTTTCTATAAATCCAAGATCGTGTGCCAGATTATGATAAAACATGGTCCAACGATTAGTACCGAGTCCATCAAGAAAGGGTTCTTCGAGAAGATCTAGGTATTTGTCATTTAGTACCTTTTCATTATGGTGCAATCTTAATTTTCTAATAGCGCTTGAGTTACAAGAAGCTGCGGCAGTAAAAAAATGATGTTTTTCTTTTGGATGAAAGCTAACTTTTGAATTATTTAAAAAACAAGAATGTTTTTTACAGAAATCTAAGCCTTGTAATTGATGGGATCGCTGCCAATAAGCTTCACCATCTAATGCCAATTGATCTGTCATGCATGTTGAGCAATAACGGAAAAAGGAGAGTTGTTTGATTGAGCTAGCTGTTATACCAACTCTTGTGTGGATATTACCACCGGTATCTGAAGCCATTGACTGTTTAACTGACCTTGCCTGATCTTCAGAAAGAAAGGGCAGGTAAATCGGTGCAAGTGTATGAGTACCGATAAGATCATCAACCGTAGTTGGCCAAACTGTACTCAGATTTTGCACCAAAGCATTCAGGTGGCTTGGAAGATCAGGAATAGCGGTGGCTGTCCTTGAGGAAAAAACATCTCGTAAGACAGCCTTCTGACTATTCTCCTGACCAGTATGAAGCGCATATCGTGCTATGGCACTGTATAGTAACTCATCTTTATACAGAGTAGGGAAGTAACCGAGCATGTCATCCTGCCAGCAATCCTTGTATAGGATAATTTATCCCTTGCTCCACTACAGATTCATACATCGAACCCGACTTGTCTGCATAGAGCTTTCTGAGGTCATTTTTAGAAAGCTGTGGCCAGCTTTTCCTGCTTGTGTATTCTGGTTTGGGCTTCTTGGCATTCTGTTCTTTGGTATTCGTGAGAGCGGTTGTAGCCAGCTGGATAATCTGTATTAACTTCAAATCTGGATCTTTTGCAAGTGCATCAGTAACCAACGGCTGGGCAATGTCTCGAGCTATGCCCATTGAAGTTATCGTTTCAATTGCCGCATTTGCGATACTGGTTTCGGCTGGATCACCTAGCTCAATACTTTTAGCCTTTTCTAAAGGCTTCGCAACTAGCTGATTAACGGCATTGATCATATTACTTTCAAGCCTCGGAAAAATTAGATCATTACAATCTTCAATTTTCCGACGGTTTCCGGAACGAAGCGCATCAAGCATTGGCTTTACAATTGAAAATTCATCCTCAAAAACTTGAGTTAATAGCCCTGGAGAAAGCGCTTCTTCTTGTGGGGTATCCGCTAATAAAATTGCACGTGATTGGGCAAGACAAAACAACTTAACAACAATATCCGGAATACCCTGGCTTAATTCGTACAGCTTATTAGTTAATGGTTCACTCCGCTCAACTATTCGGTACAACCACTGGTAGGGCCATAGCTCTTCGAGAAAATCCTCCCAACTTTCATCTTTTGGTAGCCGGTCCCAAACAACACTGCCATCGCCACTAGCGCGACGTGCTTGTCTGAATTCACTGGCAAATAAGCGCAACGCCTTGGGTGTACCAATTAAAACGACCGAAACTTCGACAACATTTACCAATGTCACCAAAAAGTTAATCATTTTTTTCTCACCACCACTCTTGGCAAGACTCATATGCTGGAACTCGTCGATGACAACCAAGCCTACTGCATGGATCAAGCAAAGATCTGCAACATCCGCCATCATTTTACCGATCGTCGGCCTGCCGGATGTGTATTTGGCACGGTAGTCAATATTAAGACGTCGACCCAAAGCAATAAAGAAACTCAAGCAAAAGTCAGAAAGAGATCCATCGTGTGGACAGTCAACTTTCAGCCACGGCACTTGCAACATATGATACTTTGGGTGGTAGATCACACGTGGGTAAGTGTTAAGTACCAAATTAGTTGTAGTGGATTTCCCTGCGCCAGAGATTCCCGCAATCGTTATTGATGACGCAGGTGAATCGGCTTGATCATGTATGTAAGTTGTTAAATCTTCTTTTTGAACTAAGTCTCTGACTGAGTTCAGTTTACGTTTGAAAGTCGCTTTTTCTGGGTTTCTATTTAAATAACTACATCGAATCAGTTTTGATAGTTTCTGCTCAATAAGAATATGGTTGGTTTGAGGAACGAAGAAATCTCGGGTCAGGCGGTTAATGGCATGCGTTCTGATATGACACGGTAAATTTAATTCTTCTGCCTGGTAGTGTGGTCTCTTGGAGAGTGCCTTAGCTACTTCTATTGGGCTCATTATTTGAGGTAATGCAGAAATTAGCGGGTTTTCACTGTACTCTGGTAATCCTTGGTCTTTATATTCTGCTTCAGGAAATCGCGTATTCTGGGGGTTATTCATCCGATTTATCTTCCTTCAATAAGTCCTTTAGCCGTGCTGGAAGCTTAAAGCTCTTCTTCCCAGAGTTCCCGCCATGAATCGGTGTGACTGTCGCTATTGATGTATCTTGAGCAACAGCGCTATTTCCTATTTTCTTTTGCCTTTCATACTGCCTTTCACTTCGCTTATTCTTAGAAATACCCTTTGCTCTTTTAATCTTCTCAGATTTTGAATACGCAGGCTGCTGTCTTTTCGACTCATCTTTAATTTGCTGAAGATCATTGACTAGATTCACTGAACCTGAGCGTTTCTTCAGCTTAGAAGTTGCCGCCACATCTAGAACCATATCTTGGGCAGCCCACAGCTCCCATACTGTGATATCTGCGTAAGCTCGGCTACGTGAAGTGAGGTGTGCAGGTATAAATTCAGCGTAAGAATCAGAGGGTCTAAGGTATATTACATTGGTACTATATAAGTCGTAAGCTACGGTAACTGTTTTAGGGCCTCGATAGTTTTCCTCAAACCATCCCCAATCTAAAGCTTGCTTGCAGCTATAATAACAACCAAACAGTTTTAAGCCATGCTCTGTTACCGTTGCATTAGTGTGTGGCAATAAGTTAATAATTACCAACTGCGGATCAGGTCTTCTTAAGAGGCCTGTTCGATATTTGATCCCCCAATTCCAAAGAGTGAGCGGGTTAGCCGGTAAATTTTTAGGTACTCCAGAATCAATATCGTAGGTACTTACCACATGATCATTGTTGTAATGAAGAACAATCTTAATGATCATCTTCGAGAATTCTTTTAAGGTTAGCACCCCGTCCTGTCGATAATCATTACCGTGACGTTTTTTGCCAATTGGGTTCTTTGTCACGTAGCCTTCAACAAAGGGCTTCATTTTTGTTTGGACCGTCCTAAAATACCTTTCGACGATTCCTTTCCAATCGGCTCTATAGGCTGGTGTATTTTGGATTTCGACATGAAAAGACTTACTCAACACCTCTACATGCCGTCCCAACATTTCACCTTTATCACCAATTATGTGTTCAGGTAAGCCTTGCATAGGCCAGAACTCAGGGGTAATTTCTATATCGTGTTTGGCACAGTATGCAACTTTGTCAGTCATTGCATTTCCTAATGCCTCCATGGCACTGACCCAGGATGCATTTTCTAAACCAATATACATACCAACAATTGCCCGGCTAAATACATCAATCACAAAATACATAGTTGGGCGTCCAATGATTTCTGTTCGATCCTGTTCAGAAACCAAGTAAACATCTGCAATTGTTGCATCGATTTGGTACAAATAGCCTGGACCAGAAACCTCAGCAGTCGAAGTCCCAAGACTCGGACTGAAGTCTTTCAGATAGTTGATTTCACCTTCACGCCTTTTAGTCACTTCAATCGATGAGTATTCCTTTTGATAAAAATACTTAAATTGGCGCTCGGTAGGCACATTAACCAAGTCTTCCGGTTTTGACGGTATTTTCACTCCATAGGCTATAAGTAGCTGGTTGTAAGCGTAATCAAATTCATACTTGCCTTCGTTTAGCAAGCACTTTTCGATCACCACTCTAAAAAGCGACTTCGTCTCATCCGTAATGGGGACACCAGTACCCAGTGAGCGTGTTCTTGGTGCACCACTACGTTTATTGGTAAATTTTCTTGGCTTTCCTGGGGCTCCAGAATTTTCATATCTACCATTGAGAGAATTCTTGCACATACCAAACTGCCAATAACGACGCAGCCATCGATATACTGTTTGTTTCGTAACACCAGAACGTTTTCTTATTTGATCAAGGTAGGCCCCACGAGTCTGTCTTTTATAGATCTCTGGTACAGCCTCAACTGCACTCTGAATGGCAGTCCAAGCACGCTCCTGTACTTGCTCTGCTTTTGAGCCTTTTCTCGGAGGAGTCATGCTGAATTTCGAGTAGGGGTCTGCAATCAGTTTAAGATCCGCTCTTGCAAGAAGATGCTCAAACTCCTCTTTTGAGGAAACTCTCGGCAAAGCTCGATCGTCATCAATATTGATCCAGAAAACAGCTTGCTGATTACTCCAAAGGATTCTTATTCGTTGTTGATCCCAAGAGTACACATCATTAGGCATGAACATATTCAATATCCTTAGCAAGCCAATAATCCGAGATGGATATATCCCTTGCCTTCAGGCTTGTATGTAATTGATTATGAATGTCCCATTGAAAGGCATTTTGAGCTGCTAAATGTCGGAAGTACTGTAGGTGTGCCCCTGGACTTAAGTCAAATTTGGCATCTAATTCTTTGAGAGGTACTGCGAGCTTTTCTTCACCACTCGCATCTAGAGCTTGGTTAATTCGCTCAAAAACTTGCACTCGTTCGGCATCAGAAAGATCATAGCTATGCATGTGCGGCGCTAGCCATCGAATATTTTTGAGCGAAGTAACCGGCACCTCATGTTCAGTGAAAATATACCAAGGAATGCCTTCACCTTCCCAATATCGACGCTCTAATTCCAACTTCTCGATGGTACGCTCACCTTCTAGGTCATCTGCATACTTCACGGATACTGCTTGGCAGGAATGCTGACCATTCACCTGAAAATCAACTAACAGGTCTGTGGTCATTACTTGAAGAACGCCCCTGTAAGAGGGGTGCTTAATACCCAGCCTTTTTGCTATTTCGGTGGTTACTTCAGGGTTGAGAGGAAACTGTTCCCGAATATCAATGACGATGGCTTGCCAGTCGAATAATAAAAAGGCCGCCAATTCTAAGTCAGAAAGTAAGTGGACTACACGATTATGAGTTAGCGCAGGCCGACGATGAACCCTGCCTCTGCTAGGGACATCCCGCACGGTCAAAAAGGGTTTGTAATCTTTGCCGAAGCCTTGGCCACGCTTTTCCTTTTGTAGCCGTTTTAGAATGGCGGGTTCAAGGAGTCCACTGATTTCCTTGGGGTGGGGACTTAAGAAGGAAAAGCGTTTATTCATTTAAAGCATCCAAGCTACGCCTATTTCATTCAGCATAGCTCAGATTGCTGTAAAAGTATGATGCTTTAATGTTCAGTATGATACTTTATTGTTAGTATGATACTTTATGTCAATCTACAAGCCATCCGTGGCTGAATAGGGGATTACTCCACAGTAACTGACTTGGCCAGGTTTCTCGGCTGGTCCACATCGGTCCCCTTTAGTAACGCCACATGATAGCTGAGCAGCTGCAGAGGCACAGTATAGAGAATGGGTGCCAGGCTCTCCGGGGAATCCGGCACTTCAATTACAGTAACTCCTTCCTCACTGATAAAACCCGCTTTTGGGCTGGCGAAGACAAAGAGTTGGCCACCGCGGGCACGCACTTCTTGCAAATTGGACTTGAGCTTCTCCAACAGTTCATTATTTGGCGCCACAACAATCACCGGCATATCCGCATCCACCAATGCCAGGGGACCGTGCTTGAGCTCCCCTGCCGGATAGGCCTCAGCGTGAATATAGGAGATTTCCTTAAGCTTGAGGGCCCCCTCCAGGGCTATAGGAAACTCAACACCACGACCGAGGAACAGTGCGTGATTCTTCTCCGCAAAAGCCTCGCTGGTGTGTTTTACGAGCTTATCCAGCCCAGTAAAACCCTCCATCAACTGCGGCAATTTATGCAGTGCTCCCACCAGTTCCGCTTCACGCTCGCCGGACAGTCCATTAGCTTTGGCCAATGCAATGCAGAATAACTGCAAGGCTACCAACTGCGTAGTGAATGCCTTGGTGGAGGCCACACCGATTTCCGGACCAGCTTCAGTCATCAGGGACAATTCAGATTCACGCACCAGCGAACTATTGGGAACATTGCAAATGGTCATGGATGCCAAATAACCGAGCGCCTTGGCCTGGCGCAAGGCCGCCAGGGTATCCGCAGTTTCACCGGACTGGGAGATGGTGACAAACAGGGTTCCCGGTCGCACCACTGTCTTGCGATAGCGTAGCTCGCTGGCTACTTCCACCGAACAGGGCACCCCGGCCCAATCTTCCAACCAATAGCGAGCTACCATCCCGGCATGGTAGCTGGTACCACAAGCGACAATCTGTACTTGTTGTACCTGAGGTAGTATCTCTTGAGCGCGAGTGCCCAGTGCCTGGGACAACACTGAATGATCCCCAATACGCCCTGCCAGGGTCGCCGCCACGACTTCCGGCTGCTCAAAAATTTCCTTCTGCATATAGTGGCGGTAGCGCCCTTTGTCAGCCACATCGTGACCACCATCCAGCTTATGTACTGGGCGGCTGATTTCTTCACCCTGTTTGTCTCGCACAGAAATGCCGCTGCGACGCACCTCGGCAACATCGCCTTCCTCAAGAAAGATAAAGCGATCGGTAACCTGACGCAGGGCCATAGGGTCCGAAGCAATAAAGTTTTCCTCAATACCAACCCCCAAAACCAAGGGGCTGCCATAACGGGCGCAAGCCAGGACTTCCGGCTCCTCGCTGCTGATAACGGCGACAGCATAAGCACCTTCCAGCATCTGTGTTGCCTTACTTACAGCATCCACTAAACTGAGCCCTTCCTTGCTCAGGGAGTGAATCAGGTGCACAACCACTTCTGTGTCGGTATCTGAGGCAAATTTATAACCTTTGCCCTGCAGCTCTGAACGCAATGCTTGGTGATTTTCAATAATACCGTTATGCACCAGGGAAATATGTCCAGACATATGTGGGTGGGCATTTTCATCGGAGGGAACCCCGTGGGTAGCCCAGCGGGTATGGGCAATCCCTTGATGCCCCTCAGCGGGATCAGCTTGCAACTTGGCTTCCAAATCGGCAACTTTTCCCAAGCTCTTGCGCAATTGCAGCTGGCCATCCTCATTACGCAGACAAACTCCCGCCGAGTCATAGCCGCGGTATTCAAGGCGGCGCAATCCTTCCAGTAGAATTTCAGTTACATTGCGCTGCGCGAGGGCGCCGACAATTCCACACATGTTTATCTCCTAGTAAATCAATTTCTTATGTTAAATTCTGTTGCTAAATTTGATTAGGCTCTGCTGCTCGCTTCAGCACAGATTACCTGCACCCCCAGCGCCTCAAGTTGTTGCTGGGCAACGTCATTCAAATTTGCATCGGTAACCAAGGTATCTACCTGCTCCCAGGGCAATTCCAGATTTGGGATGCGCCTGCCCACTTTGCTAGATTCCGCCAATACCACCACTTCGCGGGCAACTTCTGCCATTACACGCGACAGACCAATTTGCTCATTAAATGTGCAAGTGCCACGCTCCAGATCTATGCCATCGGCACCAATAAAAGCGCGGTCAAAGTCGTAATCCCGCAGCACCTGTTCCGCCACTTTGCCCTGGAACGCCTCGAAGTGGGGGTCCCAGGTGCCTCCAGTCATCAGCAGGGTGGGTTCGTTCTCCAACTCGCGCAAAGCATTAGCCACATGCAGAGAGTTGGTCATCACCACCAAACCGCGCTTGCGCTCCAGCTCGGGAATCATTGCCGCAGTAGTGCGGCCATAATCAATCACGATGCGGTGGTGATCGGGAATAAGTGCCGCCGCAGCGCGGCCGATTGCGCGCTTAACCTCTGAGGGCCCTTCCTCTACTACCAGTTCCCGCGGCACCGGGATGGCGCCACCGCGGCGACGCAGGAGCAACCCATGATTTTCCATAGCGGTAAGATCCTTTCGGATCGTAACCTCGGAGGTTTCGAATCGTCGTGCCAACAGCTCAACACTGGCCTCTCCTTGCTCGTTTAAAAGGCTCATAATGCCGTGGCGACGCTGTTGTGTATTGCGTTTGGACATAGATGACTAACTTTCGTTTCGAAACTTAAAGATAGCAAAACGAAAGATAAGTTCCCACATTATTTTTTATTCTCAGGCCAAATATGCCTGAGGGTTACTGGGAAAAAATGTCGAGATCGATGTCTAGCTGGAGAGTGCCTGCAGCATAGCCTGAAGAAAACGCGCCAATTCGCCACCGGTTACAGCTCTGTGATCTGCGCTAATGGAGAGAGGTAGGAGGGGGCGCATAGCTGGCCAGCGATCAATGACAACGACGCCCTGGCAAACCCGTCCAGCACCGACTATCGCTACCGTTGGAGGCAATACGACCGGGGTAGCGTAGCGACCAGCAATAGTGCCGAAATTGGACAGCAGTATCGTCGCACCCTGTAGATCGCTCTGCGCAATACCGGTTTCCCTGGCCTGGTGCTTGTAGTCTGCAACCTGCTGCATAAGTTCTTCATCCGAGCGCATCCCGACATCCCTGAGTACCGGGACAAATAACCCTCTGGGCGAATCTACCGCCAATCCGATATTCACGCTTTTCTGGGGAGCCAACCGATTTTCCTGGTAGAGGGCATTGAGGGTCGGTTCAGCCATACAGGCGGCTTGTACCGCACGTATCAGGCGCAACAGGGCCGGCGTATTGCCCCACCAACCGGAGATATCTGCATCGTCACACAAGGTGATCTGCATCACCTGGTCCCGCGCACGGCTCATGGAAAGCCCCATAGCACGCCGCGCCGGCGACATAATCAACTCAGCTTCACGCTCTGTCGCAGTACTTTGAGGGGTAGTCGAGGAGGGTGGGGAAGAAGGGCTGGTGTAGGGAGTGGTGGCGCTGGGTTTTATCGCGGCCCTCGGCCTGGAGCCTGCCACTGCGCGTACCTGGGCTTCAGTCACCAGTGCACCATTTTCTGAAAGCCCTAGCAAATCCACCCCCAAGCGGCGGGCAAGGGCACGCACTGAAGGTGTTGCCAGCCGCCTGGGGCCCTCTGAAATTCCCTGCTCGGCACCCAGGACATCTTGTCCCTGCTCTAACTTGCCGACAACCGTGCCACTGTCGCGGTCGGAACTGAGTTCATCGACAGGTTGAATGGGCTCTTTAATCGCAGTTTGCGCACCTTCCGGGGTTATGGGCGGTGCTTCCTCATCCCCGACCGTCTCACCTTCGGCGGCAAATCCCACCAGGGGTTCTCCCACATTGACGGTTTCATCCTCGGCCGCAAACAGCTTCTCGATTTTGCCTCCCCAGGGGGCTGGCACCTCCACTAGCGCCTTGGCTGTTTCTACCGTCACCAGGCTTTCATGGGCGGCAATGGTATCTCCCTCGCTGACATGCCACTCTCGCACAACCGCATCGGGCAGACCTTCGCCGAGATCCGGCAGGGTAAAAACTTTCATGCCGCGCCTCCGTTGGCATAATCGAGTACCTTCCGCACCGCAGAAAGAATACGCGGGGTTCCCGGCAGATATTCATCTTCCAGTTGGAAGTAAGGCATTACGGTATCGTAGCCAGTGACACGCTGTATCGGAGCACGTAACAGATCGAAGGCATATTCGTTAATCTGCGCTACCAATTCGGCTCCCAGGCCACAAAACCGTGCAGCTTCATGCACCACCACACAGCAGTGAGTTTTCTCCAGAGAGTCAATTATGGTGTGAATATCCAGTGGCTTCAGGGTGGCGGGGTCAATCACCTCGGCCTCAATACCTTCCCCGGCCAGCTGCTCAGCGGCCTGTAGTGTCTCCTTGAGAGAAGCACCCCAGGCGATCAAGGTGACATCGCTGCCCTCGCGCAAAACAAATGCCCGATCCAACGGAAGGGCCTCACCGCTATCCGGTACTTCCTGGCGTACCGCGCGGTAGATACGTTTCGGTTCGAGGAATATAACCGGGTCTGGGTCGCGAATAGCTGCTAATAGCAATCCATAAGCACGTGCCGGAGAAGAGGGCACAATTAAACGCAGCCCGGGAATATGGGCAAAAAGAGCCTCAGTGCTTTCCGAGTGATGCTCTGGTGCATGGATGCCGCCACCGTAGGGGGCTCGATACACCACGGGACAAGATAAGCGACCTCGGGTGCGGTTACGAAAGCGACTGGCGTGGCTGAGGATTTGATCCAGGGCCGGATAGATAAACCCCATAAACTGGAATTCCGCCACCGGGCGCAGCCCCCGGACGGCCATACCGATGGCGATCCCTGCGATCATGGTTTCTGCCAGGGGCGTATCCAACACCCGCTTGCTGCCGAACCTGGCCTGCAAACCGTCAGTAGCACGAAATACACCGCCATTTACCCCCACATCCTCACCGAACACAACCACCCTCTGGTCCGTCTGCAATTCAAAAGCGAGGGCCTGGGTCACGGCCTCAACCAGTGTAATCCCGGTCATTAGCGCTCTCCCCGCAGTTGCTGGTACTGTTCGAGAAAAGCCTCGGGTAGAGTTTCGTAGAGGTGGTCAAAAATGGCGGTGGCCGCATCCTTCGGCGTTGCCCGGTATTCCCGTACAGCGTTCTCCAGCACCTGATTCAGCTCCCTCTGCATTTCCTCTTCCTGGGACTCACCCCAGAATCCATGGGCTTGCATATAGGCGCGCAGACGCCGCAGTGGTTCCCGCGACCAAGCTTCATTGAGTTCCTCCTTTGGCTGATAGCGGCTGGCATCATCAGCGGTGGTGTGGTCGCATAAACGGTAGCTAACCGCCTCAATCAGTGAGGGGCCTGCACCGCTACGTGCCCGTTCAATGGCATCTCCCACCGCCTCACGTACTGCAATCACATCATTACCATCCACCTGTAAGCTGGGGATGCCAGCGGCAACTGCTTTTTGCGCAAGGGTTTTACAGGCAGTCTGTTTAGAGCGGGGCAGAGAGATGGCCCACTGGTTATTGTTGATCACCACTACCAGCGGCAGCTGCCAATCGCCCGCCAGATTTATAGTCTCGTAAAAATCCCCACGCGATGTAGAGCCATCTCCACCAGTAGTGACGGCAACGCTTATTGGTTCATCTAGCTGTTCGTGTTTGTACTTGAGGGCGAAGGCGACCCCAGCCCCATGTAACATCTGCGTGGCGATTGGAACACTCAAGGGCAGGTCATGGCGGGCATGGCGGAAATTTTGACCACGTTCATCTCCACCCCAGATCGTGTAGATTTCCTGAATAGTGACGCCGCGCTCCAGAAGGGCGCCGGTTTCACGGTAATTGGGGCAGTAGACATCCTCTTTTGCCATGGCGGCACCGACGCCGACGCCAATAGCTTCCTGTCCGAGACTGGATGGGTAGGTGCCGAGCTGACCGGTGCGCTGCATCTTTACTGCGCGATCGTCCACCATTCGGGCAAGGGTCATCTGGCGATAGAAAGCCACCAGAGTATCCGGGGTGGCAAAATCTGGCAGGGCCTGGGTCGCCTGGCCCCGCGCATCCAAATACTGTAACGAGGCAATATCAAAGCTGGCGAGCAACTGCATTCTTGGCTTGTGCATCGGGCAATTCCTTGTGGTCCCGAAACGCAAGTTTAATGGATAGGTATCAGCACAGAGTGTACTAGGAGGGAACTCCCGCCGGAATTCAATAATCCAGTGAAAATCCCCGTCTGGATGAGAGTGGAGCTAGCTCTTTTTGACCGGGCGCTGCCAGCCACCGATATTGCGCTGCTTACCGCGCGCCACCGCCAACTCTTCACTACCCACTTCGCGAGTGATAGTAGAACCCGCCCCTACTGTCGCGCCTCTGCCTACCATAACCGGAGCCACCAGCGCTGTGTTGGAGCCAATAAATGCGCCGTCACCTATTTCTGTCAGCGACTTGTTCACACCGTCGTAGTTGCAGGTGATGGTACCGGCGCCGATATTCACAGCCTCCCCCACTACCGCATCGCCCACATAGGAAAGGTGGTTGATCTTGCTGCCTGCTCCAACTTTCGCCTTTTTGGTTTCGACAAAGTTACCCACCTTAGCGCCAACTGCCAGCTCGGTGCCCGGGCGCAAACGGGCGAAGGGGCCTATGGTGCAGGCTTCACCTACCTCGGCACCTTCAATCATGGAATTGGCCTCTACGCGGGTACCATCCGCCAGACGACAATTCTTCAATAAACAGTTGGGACCAATTTGCACACCTTTACCCAGGGTGACGCTTCCCTCAAAGACACAGTTAATATCGATGGAAACATCGGTGTCACACTCGAGGCTGCCACGGATATCGATACGTGCGGGATCAAGTAGGGTAGTGCCAGCATTCATCAGGGCCAGAGCACGGCTGTGCTGTAGGGCTCGTTCCATCTGAGCCTGCTGCGCGCGGCTGTTCACCCCGGAGACCTCCAGCGTATCGCTGGCGCGCACGCCAGTTACGGCTATCTCCTCACTCACTGAACGGGCGATCACATCAGTAAGGTAATATTCTCCCTGGGCATTATCACAGGAAAGCTCCGGCAGCCAGCGGGACAACAATTCTGCGGGTGCTGCGAGAATACCGGTATTAACCTCTCGTATAGCAAGAGTATCTGCATCGGCATCCTTCTCCTCTACGATTTCGAGCACCCGGCCCGCCTCGTCACGCACAATGCGCCCATAGCCGGCGGGATTGGCCATCTCTACAGAAAGAAGTGCCGGCCCCTTATCCGCCGCCGATAGCAGTGACTGCAAAGTGCCCAATTTTACCAGCGGGACATCACCGTAGAGCACCAGTATTCTGGCATCCTCACGAAAGTTTGGAATCGCCTGGGCCACTGCATGACCTGTACCCAGTTGCTCCGCCTGCTCTACAAACTTAACACCACTGTCGGCGAAGTGCTCCCGCACTAACTCGGCACCGTGACCGATCACTACCGTGATTTCCACTTCTCCCAGCTGTCTGGCCGTATCTATTACACGCCCCAACATGGGGATTCCGCCAATCGGATGCAGCACTTTGGGCAAATTGGAGTGCATACGGGAACCCTTACCCGCAGCCAAAATCACAACGTCGATAGTCATCTTGGATTGAAATCTCATTAAGTTCCGTAATTTGGGGGCATTGTCGCCAGTCCTCCCCCCTAACTCAACCCAACCCGGCAGGTTGGCGCTCAGCGCATTGCGATTGCCGTCGGACAGCGATCCCGGTAATTTACCACCGGCAAATCAATATATTGCCCATTACAACAGAACAGTAAGAGCCACCGCAGTGCAAAGCGGTGGGGGAAAATTGTCCATGAACACTATTAAACAGAATAAACCCCGGCGTCATTTATTGGCTCTGGCGGCCTTGGCACTGACCCTGCCCATAGCGGCGACAGCGGAAACCGCAACGGACCAGGAAGCGCAAGAAGAGCAGAAAGAAGAGCAGTCCTGGGATATCAATAAGCCGGCTTACGAATTTAAGCCAATCCAATTGGATACCCGCGAGACTACCTGGAGCAACCTGGATATCAGCCCAGATGGCAAAACTATCCTGTTCGATATGCTCGGCGATATCTACACAGTACCGGTAGCCGGCGGTGAGGCTGTAGCTTTAACCAATGAGATTGCTTGGAATATGCAGCCGCGCTTCAGCCCGGACGGCAAGTCCATCGTATTTATCAGCGACCGCGATGGCGCCGACAACATCTG
The DNA here is from genome assembly GCF_041447265.1 of Microbulbifer epialgicus. Taxonomy (NCBI): domain Bacteria; kingdom Pseudomonadati; phylum Pseudomonadota; class Gammaproteobacteria; order Cellvibrionales; family Microbulbiferaceae; genus Microbulbifer; species Microbulbifer epialgicus. The sequence goes on along the minus strand of NZ_JBGMEK010000002.1, from coordinate 182,847 downwards.
GTTGATGGACCGCAATGGCGAGAACCTTCGCCAGCTCACGACAGAGAAGGAAAACTTGCTGCACTCGCCCAACTGGAGCCCCGATGGTCAGTACTTGGTGGCGCGTAAAGGTTTTATGTCTGGCCGCAGTATTCCCGCCGGTGAAATCTGGATGTACCACTATGGCGGCGGCGAGGGTCGCCAGTTGAAGGAGCGCATCGGTGGTGAAATCGCGCAGAAAAATATTGCCGATCCGGCTTTTTCTCCGGATGGGCGTTACATCTACTATTCCATCGACACCACCCCCGGCACCGTATGGGAGTACAACAAAAACTCCACCAAAGAGATTTTTGCGATCAACCGTTACGACTTGCAGGACGGTGAAGAGGAAACTTTCATCTCCGGTCCCGGCGGTGCGGTGGCACCTGTACCCTCTCCGGACGGCAGCAAACTGGCCTTTATCCGTCGTCAGGACAACCAGACCTCTCTGTTCCTTAAGGACCTGAACACTGGCCTGGAAAGCCCGGTTTACTCCGGCCTTGAGCGCGACCTGCAGGAAATCTTCGGCCCCCACGGCAACTATGTGCAGTACGACTGGATGCCCGACGGTGAATCACTGATCGTGTGGACCGGAGGCAAGTTCCTGCGTATTTCTATAAATGGCGACAGTATCGCGCCGATTGTGGCCCATGTGAAAGTTGAGAAGCAGGTGGCCGATGCCGTGCGCTTCCCCGTGGAAGTTGCCCCGGAAACCTTCGATGTGAAGATGATCCGCTGGGCACAGAAATCCCCCAACGGCAAACAAGTGGCTTACCAGGCCCTGGGCAAGATTTATATCCAGGATATCGACAGCGGTGAACGCCGCCGCCTGACTCGCCAGAATGACCACTTCGAGTTCTACCCCAGCTGGTCCCGCGATGGCCGCGAGATCACCTATGTCACCTGGGACGACCAAAAACTCGGCCATGTACGCGTGGTCACCGCGCGCAACGGTCGCGGCAAGAACATTACCAAACAACCCGGCCTGTACGTTGAGCCAACGTTCTCCCCCAGCGGTGATACCGTGGCTTACCGTCGTTTTACCGGCGGCTACCTGCTTAGCCCAGAATACTCTTTAGAGCCGGGCATCTATCTTGCAGACGCTGACGGTGACTGGCAGCGCCGGGTAGTCAAATCTGGATATGAACCCCACTTCGGTGCCAATGATGACCGTATTTATTTCTCTGAATATGTTGGCGCCAATGGTGGCAAGCGCGTACTGAAAAGCACCAACCTGGAGGGCAAGGACGAGCGTGAGCACCTGCACGGTGCCGAGATCACTTCTTTCCGCTTGTCCCCGGACGGTAAATGGATCGCCTTTACCCAAGACTTTAAAGCTTTTGTTGCGCCCTTTATGCACACCGGCAAGTCCGAGGTTATCGGCCCCGATAGCAAAGCGGTTAAGGTAACCCAGGTATCCAAGCGCGCTGGTGAAAACCTGCACTGGTCCACCGATAGCGAAACCTTGGGTTGGGCCCACGGGCCCAAATTGTTTGAGCGCGAACTTAAAGACGCCTTCAGCTTTGTCGCCGGTGCCCCCGAGGAGCTGCCGGAGCCGGTTTCTGAAGGTATCGACCTGAGCTTTGAGCAGTCCTTCGACAATCGCGCAGGCCTAGTCGCTCTGACCGGCGGTAAGGTGGTTACCATGCGCGATGCCGAGAACACCCGCGAAATTATCGACAATGGCGTAGTTCTGCTCCGTGGTAACCGCATTGTGGCAGTGGGTTCCGCTACGGAAGTGAAAATTCCCGCTGAGGCGAAGCGCATAGACATAACCGGCAAAACCGTACTGCCGGGTCTGATCGATGCCCATGCCCACGGCGCTCAGGGTCGCGAAGAGATTATCCCGCAGCAAAACTGGAACCTGTTCTCCAGCCTGGCATTTGGGGTGACAACGATTCACGACCCCTCCAATGACAGCAGCGAGATCTTCTCCGCCGCAGAAATGCAGAAAGCCGGCCTGATTACCGGACCGCGTATCTTCTCCACAGGCACCATCCTTTATGGCGCCAAAGGTCCGGGCTACAAAGCCAAGATCAACTCCCTGGAGGATGCCCAGTTCCATGTAAACCGCCTCAAGGAGATGGGCGCTATCTCGGTAAAGAGCTACAACCAACCCCGACGCGATCAGCGCCAACAGGTACTACAGGCCGCCCGAGAGGCCGGCATTATGGTAGTGCCTGAGGGTGGCGGTAAGTATCAGCACAATATGAATATGATTGTGGATGGACACACCGGCATCGAGCACTCCCTGCCTATCGCCAATGTCTATGCCGATGTGGAGCAACTGTGGAGCCAAACCCAGGTGGGTTACACACCGACCTTCGTGGTGGCTTACGGCGGCCTTTGGGGTGAGGAGTATTGGTATGACCGCACCGAGGTGTGGAAAAACGAGCGCCTGACCCGCTTTACCCCAGACTTTATCGTCAATCCGCGCTCAATCCGCCGCCCCACTGCGCCGGATACCCACTACAACCACTTTAACGTTGCGCGCCAAGCCAAACAGCTACGCGACGAGGGCGTCACTGTGCATATCGGCGCCCACGGACAGCGGGAGGGACTGGGTGCCCATTGGGAAATGTGGATGATGGAACAGGGCGGCTTTACCCCCTGGGAGGCCTTCCGTGCCGGCACTATCGACGGTGCGCGCTATCTGGGTATGGACGGCGATATCGGCAGTATCGAGCCGGGTAAACTAGCTGATCTGATCGTTATCGATGGCAATCCGCTGGACAACCTGCGCCTATCCGAAAATATTACCTATACGGTAATCAACGGCCGTGTGTTCGAGGCGGAAACCATGAATGAAATGGGCGCTGGCGAGCGCCTGGCGTTCTTCCATGAGCGCCTGCCTATCAGCGCTATGCCAGCTCCTACAGCAGAAGCGGTACAGGAGAAAATGGAACGCCACCATTGGGTACACTAAAATCCCGCTAACCTTACATAGTAAGTGGTAAAAAAGGCCAGGGGCGCAGCCCCTGGCCTTTTTTATTGGATATTTAAAAATGATCCCACTCAGGTCTCACTAGCCTCCTTTTGCAAAGCCTCGTCCAGTGCCTCGGCGCGCTGGAATGCCTCCCGCTGAGAAAGGCGACCGAAATACTCCTGGTACTCCCCTCGCTTTTCAATGGTGCCAAACTGCAGACCCCATCCCAATTGCGCACCGATATACACATCAGCCGCAGTAAAGCGCTCCCCGGCTATATAAGGACTCGACATAATCGCCCCTGAGAGAGCATCCAGAGTCAGCTGGTAATTGCCATAACCCAGTACCCCCTGGTGCTTATCCTCGCCAGCCAACTCCCCAAAAATTTTCTTATTCACGACAGCCGATTCCATGGGTCCCGCTGCGAAAAACATCCAGCGGTAGTACCTGGCCCGCTCATCGTCATTATTCGGGCCTAGTCCAGCATCGGAAAACACATCCGCCAAATAGACACAGATCGCCGCACTCTCGGTAATAACCCGGTCACCATGGGTTAGAGTTGGGACTTTGCCCATAGGGTTAATTGCCAAATATTCCGGCGTCTTCATCGGTTCCCCATACTCAAGCACCTGTGTTTGATAGGGAATATCCAGCTCCTCCAACATCCACCGGACTATGCCTCCTCGAGACTGAGGGTTGGTATAAAAAGTAATTTCGTTAGCCATTTGTTGCTCTCTGAACATTAAAGACAATGCAGTTTATCGATGGGAGAGAGGATTTCTCGAGAGATTTTCGCGACAAAATAATTAATTTACTACTGGGTCAAAAGCAAAGAATACAATTCTCTTGAGACACGCTGTAAACACATTCCAGTATGCTCGTAATCGGCAGTCATGCCTCATAAGGTCCCGAATGAGTTGTATTCTTCCCCTCTAACTTTTTAGTAACTAGAATGAAGTAGAGTAATTAGAAATCGAAGTCAGACTTCCATTTAGTTTTCTTAGGTCCACTCAGCTAATTCAATCGTGATAAATTCAGGGCCTTCAATATAAACCAGTTTGCGCTTTTGGTACTCGAGTATTTCACTGCGTGTACGAATACCATGCTCTTCCAAAAACTGTAGTGTTTCTTCTATATTGTCTACAGTAAAACACAAATGGTTGTATCCTGGGCGGGCTAGACTATAGACGGATGGGTCCGATTGCACCACTGGATTTCTATAGTGCAGTAACTGAATCTCAAACCGTGGATTGGAGTTCTTCAGAACCATGGTTAGGTGGTCAGCCTCCACATCCGGGACCCGTAAGTAACTGGACATCCTCTCACCAGAAATCAGGTCCGTGACTTTCAGTTCAAAATCCAGTAATTGAAAAAATTGCAGGCTAGCTTCAAGATCAGTAACCACTACAGTGACATGGTCTGGGTGTTTCAACATAGAAAACTGTCTCTTTATGGATCACCTTAAATTTTAGCAGTAATATTTTTTTCAACTAGAAAAATAAAGGTAATCTATCCATAAAAACCTATTTAAACACTAAGGTTAACCATTTTTCAGAGTAATTTTACGATGATATTGCCCTCCAATACTTGCTACAAGTCACAATGGAGTTAAGCCACGACCTAATCTCAACAGCCTGCCACTTTATTATACTGGGACTAGCCAACCGCACTAAATATCGAAAAACGAACAAATACTGTGTAATGCACCTATTAGAAGTAATCGTTAAATTCACCAATAGAACATAACGAGATACACCCAATTTACGCAGTGAAATTAAAAGAGTGCCAGAGAATAAAAACTCTAGCACTAAGATGGTTAAAAAATCAGTGAGAAATAGTTAAATACTGTTTAGTAGCTATATCAAATATAGCAATGCTTTTATTTGGTAAAACCAAGTAAAGCCTATTACTTTGTGAATCAACAGCAGGAGAAAGCAGCATATCTTCATTATCCTTTTGAAGGATATTCAGCAACAAACTTCTATCACCAGTTTCGATATCTACCGCCAGTAGCTCCATATCTATTGGATAATCATCTCCTTCAGTATGGTTATAATCCTCAATAATTATTTGATTATTTAACTCATCAAACACCATAAAGCCAAGTTCATTCATACTTGGTCCACTGCCAATATCCTTACTTGATACTGTGGTTATTTCCTGACTATTCAGGTCAATTTTGTTGATAGTTCCATGAACATCCGGAATGTAGACGTGCGAAGAGTTCGAGTTTAAGGATATATATTGTGGATGCCACATATCCATGTACGTAAAATCTGTTATTACACTTCGATTTCCTGTCTCTATATCAACAGCAATCAATGAAGATCCAGATATAGTTAATATTCGATTTTGTGTCGAATCTACAGCTAGAGCTCTCGATCCCATAAGGTTTTCACCAACTCCTATTTTCACTCCTGAAACTATGGTTCGATTCCCGGTATTAGGGTCTATTTTGACGATACTATTGGATACAGATTCAGTTGCGTAAATATTTCCATTTCTATCGTCTACAGCCAGATTATTAAAGTAGCCTTTAATGATACCTTCGCCATAGTTTGGTCCTGATAGAATGGATCTGTGCCCAGTTTGCAGATCTACAGAAATAACTTGCTGAATCTTATCGAAATCAGAAAATAAATCAGAGTCACCATAACTATCATTCAGAACGATAATACGGTTATTATCTTGGTCAAATATAGGAACGTCACTTACGGAAATTAAGGGCCCATCCCCTCTAATTTTTCTGGATAAGCGACTCCTCTCTCCACTTTCCTTATTGATTGAGAAAGTATGCCCAGTCAGGCAGGAGTTAATTAGAATAAAAGGCCCTACATCCAAAAAGCCGTTTCTAGCTGAGTCGAAACTGAGATTTTCTTCACCGGCATCCAGTTCAGAAGATATTACCTCTCGATCACCTGTTGTTAAATCAATTTCAAACAATCTACTATGGTGGTCACCCACGTAGGCTTTGTTATTCTCTAAATCGACAGATAGACCTTTTATACTGTAAAAGGACTCTCCTGCACCTAGATTTTTCCCTGAAATTTCACTTGCCGCCCATGTAAATGGATTTAATTCCAGTAATGCTTTCTCTTCGAGTACAAAAAATCTGCCACCTTTAATTTCAAGTCCCTGGTTTAGGTAGCCTACGGAACTTCCATCTACATACTGAAACTCTGATATTTTTTCTCTCTCACCTGTGGCAGGATCAACTTTTATTAAGGAGCTCGGCCAATAATTTTGAACATAAATATCTCCGCTACTATCATCAATTGAAATCTGGGGGCGCTTGCCAAAAGATAGTGATTCATCATCAGTTTCTGAAATGCTATTTACTACATTAAAATCCCTATCAACCAACAACAACCTGTCATTTTCAATAACTAAGAAATTTCCTGTAGTCGCGTCGTATTTCGCACCGACGACATCAGTAAGACTTGAGGAGATAAATCTCTCTTGCATCTTTTCCAGACTAATTTCCCTAACAGGGTTGAACGTATAGGCTAAATTTCTATCATCATCGTATGCCAAAGGGCTGCAAAACCTATAACTGTCGAAATTGTCATAGGCGTTTACAGTTAAAAAGGCAGCTTCCGGGTTTCTATTTCCATTAACATCAGTGACCTCTACATTGATGCCCGTGGTTTCACCTGCAGTCAACGGTATTTCTACTTGCCAGGTTTTAAAGCCATCATCAGAATCTGCTTCTATCCCGTTTACCAGCACATTTTCCACCCCAACATTGTCTGTCGCACTCCCGCGGACGATCAATATTTCCCGATCACTCCACAATCCGTCGGCAGATGGAAACAGGATGCTGGCGCTTGGGTTTTCGTTATCTGTTTTCTGCTCACGACTATCATCGCCTCCGCCGGATGAGCCGCCACCACATCCGGCCAGTAGGTATATCAATGTTGATATTGTGAAGAGTTTTTTAAAGGTGGGCTTCAATGTAGATACCTCGTACAACTTAGGTCTACCCCTATTGGCACATAGAGTAGGGAGTGACTGTCAAAAACAGGGGGAAGGTAAAGTGAGAACCATGAATATAAAAAAAGCAGCCGAAGCTGCTTTTTCTACCGCCTGGAAACAGGCCTTACAAAAGGTAAGAACTGCTTACTTGCCGGCAGCCTTGCGGATTGCCTGCAGGGTGCGCAGGCGCGCTTCGGCTTCGGCCAGCTGGGCTGAGATGCGTGCATAGTCGACTTCAGAAGGCGCTTTGTGCAGGGCGTGTTCCGCTTCTTCGCGGGCCTTCTGTGCAGCCTCCTCATCAATTTCACGCTCGGCTACATCGGCGAGGATGGTCACCATATTTGGCTGAACCTCGGCGTAGCCACCGCTGACGAACAATACTTCCTCTTCACCACCAGGCTTGATGATGCGTACCGGACCAGGTTTCAAGGCGGTGAGCAACTGGGCGTGACCGTAGGAGAGACCCAGCTCACCTTCGATACCGCTCACGACCACCATCTCCACCAGTCCGGAGAAGAGAGACTGCTCGGCGCTGACAATGTCACAATGTACTGTCATGGCCATAGTATATGCCTCTCTCGATTAGCCCTTGGCTTTGTTGGCTTTTTCCACAGCTTCGTCGATGGTTCCCACCATGTAGAAGGCCTGTTCCGGCATGTGGTCATATTCACCATTCAGGATGCCCTGGAAGCCACGAATGGTTTCTTTCAGGGAAACATACTTACCCGGGGCACCGGTGAAGATTTCCGCAACGTGGAACGGCTGGGACAGGAAACGCTCGATCTTACGGGCGCGGGCTACGATCTGCTTGTCCTCTTCAGACAGCTCGTCCATACCCAGGATCGCGATAATGTCCTTAAGCTCTTTGTAGCGCTGCAGTACGGACTGTACGCCACGGGCTACTTCGTAGTGTTCCTGGCCGATTACCTGCGGGTCCAGCTGACGAGAGGTGGAGTCCAGCGGGTCAACAGCCGGGTAGATACCTTTAGCGGCGATATCGCGGCTCAGTACTACTGTGGAGTCCAAGTGCGCGAAGGTGGTCGCTGGAGACGGGTCAGTCAAGTCATCCGCCGGTACGTATACCGCCTGGATAGAGGTGATAGAACCGGTCTTGGTGGAGGTAATACGCTCCTGCAGAACGCCCATCTCTTCCGCCAGGGTCGGCTGGTAACCTACCGCAGAAGGCATACGGCCCAGCAGTGCGGATACTTCGGTACCGGCCAGGGTGTAACGGTAGATGTTGTCGACGAACAACAGTACGTCTTTGCCTTCATCACGGAATTTTTCCGCCATAGTCAGACCGGTCAGGGCTACACGCAGACGGTTGCCGGGCGGCTCATTCATCTGTCCGTAAACCATCGCTACTTTGGAGTTGGCTTTGTTTTCCAGGTCAACAACGCCGGATTCAGCCATCTCGTAGTAGAAGTCGTTACCTTCACGGGTACGCTCACCAACACCTGCGAACACGGACAAACCGGAGTGCTCGGTAGCGATGTTGTTGATCAGTTCCATCATGTTCACGGTTTTACCTACACCGGCACCACCGAACAGGCCAACCTTACCACCCTTGGCGAACGGGCAAACCAGGTCGATTACCTTAATGCCGGTTTCCAGCAGCTCGGTAGAGCTGGACTGCTCTTCGTAGGTCGGCGCAGCGCGGTGGATAGAGGAGCGCTCTTTCTCACCGATGGGGCCACACTCGTCAATCGGGTTGCCGAGCACGTCCATGATGCGACCAAGGGTTTCCAGGCCAACCGGTACAGAAACCGGAGCGCCGGTATTGCGCACGGGCAGGCCGCGGCTGATACCTTCGGATGAACCCATGGCAATGGCGCGTACCACGCCGTCACCCAACTGCTGCTGCACTTCCATGGTGAGGTTCTTGTCCTCAACCACCAGTGCGTCGTATACATTCGGAACAGAATCGCGTGGGAATTCCACGTCGATGACCGCTCCGATCACTTGCACAATTTGCCCGTTACTCATTTCCGGATCCTCAGCTTTAAATTCTTTCTAGGCTGACCATTTCAGGTGAGGGCAGCGGTTTAAACCGCCGCCGCGCCGCCGACAATTTCGGACAGTTCCTGGGTAATGGCCGCCTGGCGCGCCTTGTTGTAGACAAGCTGCAACTGATCGATCAGCTCACCGGCGTTATCGGTGGCGCTCTTCATCGCGATCATACGCGCTGCCTGTTCACAGGCTTTGTTTTCAACTACTGCCTGGTATACCTGGGACTCGATATAGCGAGCCAGCAATCCATCCAGCAATTCAACCGGATCCGGCTCGTAGAGGTAGTCCCACTCGTGCATGAGCTTTTCATCTTCGTCCTTCGGCAGCGGCAGCAATTGCTCGACCCGCGGCTTCTGCGACATGGTGTTGATAAACTCATTGGATACCAGGAACAGACGATCGATATCGCCTTCTGCGTAACGGTCCAGCATCACCTTTACTGAGCCAATCAGCTGGTTGGCCTGGGGCGCATCGCCCAGGTCGCGTACCGCTGCGACAACCTTGCTGCCGATGGCATTAAAGAAACTGGCCGCCTTGTTACCTACCGCGCAGACTTCAACGTCGGCACCTTTCTCGGACCACGCCTGCATCTCGCGAATAGCGGCTTTGAACATATTGATGTTCAGGCCACCACAGAGTCCGCGGTCAGTGGATACCAGGATAAAACCGACCCGCTTGGCCTCGCGCTCTTGCAGGTAAATATGCTGGTACTCGGCCGAAGCGTTGGCGACGTGGCCGATCACTGCGCGTATGCGCTGGGCGTAGGGACGCCCCAGTGCCATGCGATCCTGAGCTCTGCGCATCTTACTGGCTGCAACCATTTCCATTGCGGCAGTAATCTTCTGCGTGCTCTTGATGCTGGCAATTTTTGTGCGTACTTCTTTTCCGCCTGCCATAGTGATTTACCTTGTTCGCTGGAAGTTAGATTCCGAAAGAGCGGCACTGCCGCTCTTTCGCGCTCTCCAGGGAGTTCTTACCAGCTGCTAGTAGCAACGAACTTCTCGATAGCGGCTTTGAACGCTGCATCGATTTCGTCGTTGTAGTTACCAGTGCTGTTCACTTTCTCCATCAGCTCTGCGTGTTCGCTGTTCATGTAAGCGAGCAGGGCGGCTTCGAAATCGAGAACCTTGGCAACTTCTACTTCTTTCAGATAACCCTTGTCGGCGGCGTAAACGGAAACAGCCATCTCGGCGATAGACAGCGGAGAATACTGCTTCTGCTTCATCAGCTCGGTTACGCGCTCACCGTGATCCAGCTGAGCCTTGGTGGCTTCGTCCAGGTCTGAGGCAAACTGGGAGAATGCCGCCAGTTCGCGGTACTGGGCCAGAGCGGTACGGATACCACCGGACAGCTTCTTGATCACCTTGGTCTGCGCTGCGCCACCTACACGGGATACGGAGATACCCGGGTTGATCGCAGGGCGGATACCGGAGTTGAACAGATCGGTCTCGAGGAAGATCTGGCCGTCGGTAATGGAAATCACGTTGGTCGGTACGAACGCGGAAACGTCACCAGCCTGGGTTTCAATGATCGGCAGGGCGGTCAGAGAACCGGTCTTGCCTTTCACTTCACCGTTGGTGAACTTCTCTACGTACTCAGCGTTTACACGCGCAGCGCGCTCCAGCAGACGGGAGTGCAAGTAGAAAACATCACCGGGGTAAGCTTCACGTCCTGGTGGACGCTTCAGCAACAGGGAGATCTGACGGTAGGCCCAAGCCTGCTTGGTCAGGTCATCGTATACAATCAGGGCGTCCTCACCGCGATCGCGGAAGTACTCACCCATGGTACAGCCGACGTAGGGAGCCAGGAACTGCATCGCAGCCGGATCGGCGGCGCCAGCGGCGACTACGATGGTGTGATCCATAGCGCCGTGCTCTTCGAGCTTGCGCACTACGTTGGCAATAGAGGACTGCTTCTGGCCCACGGCAACGTAGATACACTTAACGCCGGTGCCTTTCTGGTTGATGATGGCGTCGATCGCCACAGCAGTCTTACCGATCTGGCGGTCACCGATGATCAGCTCACGCTGGCCACGGCCAATCGGGATCATGGTATCAACCGCTTTCAAACCAGTTTGTACAGGCTGGTCAACGGACTGACGGGCGATAACGCCAGGCGCTACTTTTTCCACCGCATCGGTCAGTTTGTTGTTCAGCGGGCCCTTGCCGTCGATCGGGTTACCCAGCGCGTCTACAACGCGGCCGAGCAGTTCCGGACCAACCGGGGTTTCCAGGATACGGCCGGTACAACGACACTTCTGGCCTTCAGCCAGGGCCTTGTAGTCACCCAGGATTACAGCACCAACGGAGTCGCGCTCCAGGTTCAGCGCCATACCGTAAACACCGCCTTCGAACTCGATCATCTCACCGTACATCACATCGGCCAGGCCGTGGATGCGGATGATGCCGTCAGATACGGAAACAATGGTGCCCTCATTTTGGGCTTCAGTGCTCACATCGAGATTTTCGATGCGGCTCTTGATGATTTCACTGATCTCAGAGGGATTCAGTTGCTGCATGCTCTGTTCCTCAAGTCCCCCACCGGCTAATGCCGACGGGGAGAGTAATTTAGGAGTTCGTCGCCTCGGCGAGCTTGGCCAGACGGCCGCGTACGGTACCGTCGATGACTGTATCACCGGCGCGGATGATCGCGCCGCCCAGCAGGCTCTCGTCCACCGAGCTGTGCAGATGTATTTCGCGTTCAAACTTCTTGCTGAGTTTCTGGCTCAGCTCCTGCGCCTGTGCATCGCTCAGGGCGTGCGCGGAAACAACTTCCACCTCGAGGGTGGCTTCCGCATGCGCTTTCAACTCTTCGAACAGTTCGGAAATTTCCGGCAGCAGCTGCAGGCGGTGATTTTCCGCCAGCAAGCGGATGAAATTCTTTCCGTGTTCGCCGAGTTGATCTGAGCAGATCGACAGGAAACTATCTGCGCGCTCTTCGCTGGTGAGCTGTGGATTATCCAGCAGCTCACGCACTTTTTCGTTCTGGCTGACCGCTGCCGCAGTGACTAGGGCAAGACTCCAACTACTGAGGTCGGAGGCTTGTTGCGCATAGGTAAATGCAGCTTTAGCGTAGGGCCGGGCCAGTGTGCTGAGTTCCGCCATGGGGTTCCTCGCTTACAGCTCGGCTGCCAGTTTATCGATCAGGTCGTCGTGCGCTTTGGCATCGATATTGACCGCAAGAATCTTCTCCGCACCCAGAACAGACAAAGCTGCCACACGGCTGCGCAGTTGCTCTTTAGCGCGATTCACTTCCTGTTCGATCTCAGCTTTGGCTGCAGCTTTCAGGCGGTCACCCTCAGCGTGTGCAGCCTGCTTGGCTTCATCGATAATCTGATTGGCGCGCTTGTTGGCACCTTCGACAATCTCAGTCGCCTGATCTTTGGCTTCTTTTAGCTGCTCGGCAGCCTTGCGTTGGGCCAGTTCCAGATCTTTTTGCGCGTGCTCGGCATCAGCGAGACCATCAGCAATCTTCTGCTCACGCTCTTTCATCACGCCCAGCAGCGGCGGCCAAACAAACTTCCAGCAAAACCAGACGAAAAACAGGAATGTGATCGACTGGCCGATTAGAGTCAGGTTGATATTCACACCGACACCTCTTGCTCTTTAAATAGGGTTAAGGGCAATTGGAACGGCGTAATTAAACCAGACCAGGAGCTACGGCGAAGATCAGGTACATAGCGATACCAACACCGATCATCGGAACCGCGTCAAGCAGACCAGCCATCAGGAACATTTTGCCCTGTAGAGCAGGAGCCTGTTCTGGCTGACGAGCGGAACCTTCCAGCAGTTTGCCACCCAGAGTACCGAAACCGATAGCGGTGCCCAGGGCGCCCAGACCGATCAGCAGTGCACTTGCGATGTAAACCAGACCTAATGCTTCCATTGTGTTCTCCAAATCAAAGTTAAAGAGTTGCTGTAAAAGGGTTAATTGTTAAAAACTTAATGATCGTGCTCGTGTTCGTCGTCGCGATGGTGCGCCATCGCCATATATACGGTGCTCAACACCATAAACACGAACGCCTGCAAGGTAATTACCAGTACGTGGAAAATTGCCCAGCCCATGTGCAGCAGGCCCGCACCGATAAAGCCGAGGACACCCACGCCAAATACAATCGCGATCAGAATAAAGATCATCTCACCGGCGTAGAGGTTGCCGAACAGGCGCAGGCCCAGGGAGATCGGTTTGGCGATCAGGGAAACCGCTTCCAATACGAAGTTCACGGGGATCAGCAGGATGTCAAAGAACCACTTGCCGGTGTGGAAGGGGTGCAGGGTTAGTTCTTTGATAAACCCGAGCGGGCCTTTTTCACGGATGCTGAAAAAGATCATCAAAACAAATACCGCCAGCGCCATACCCAAAGTGGCATTGGGGTCAGTCGTGGGTACAACCTTAAAGAAGATATGCTCATTGCCGGAAATTTTCGCAGCCAGCTGTGGCAGCCAATCCACGGGCACCAAGTCCATCAGGTTCATCAGGAATACCCACACAAAAATGGTCAGGGCCATAGGCGCCACCATACTGTTGCGGTGCGGGAAACTCTCTCTTACCAGCTGGTCGATCTTCTCAGTCACCAGCTCCACAAAGCTCTGAAAGCCGGTAGGTCTGTCCACACTGGCTTTCTTGGCTGCACGGGCAAACAGGAAACAGAAAACAAGGCCGAGGCCGATAGCCCAGCCCAGTGTGTCCACATGCAAGGCCCAAAAGCCCATATCTGTGGCCTCTTGGGAGGAGTGCGCCATAGTCCACGTAGACTCATTAAGCACAGTACCATCGGCGCGGGTATACCCAGCCGGCAGCTTGCCATAAGTCATATTTTGCAGGTGGTGTTGGATATACGCCGTCGCGGTTTGAGCTTCGCCTGCCATAGTTCCTCAACAATCGTAAAAGTAAGAATTCTTCTTCTGCACCGGCTAGCGCACCATGCGCGCTACTAATACCCACTGCACGATCACACAGAGGCCGTAGCTGATAAACAGCGCCGCCGCATTCAGCGGCTTGACGGTGGCAAACACCGTCGCGAACCCAGCCAGGGTCAATATAAATTTGCCGGTTTCCGCGCGATAGAAATTGCCTACCACGCGCTGGGCGGCGCGCGCACCACTATCGCGGAAAGCGCGCCAGCCAAAATATGCTCCGGGCAGCGCACACAAGGCGCCACCGATCAATACGGAGAGCGCGGTCACCGGTTTGCTATTCAGATGCAAGATTGCACCAGCCACCGATACCAGCAGAAGCTGTACCGCGGCAATTCGTAATACCGGGGGTTTTGTCATAGACGGGATAAGCCGACTTATTTTGCGCTGTCCGCCCAAAATTTGGGCGTGCGAATTATGCTGCAACAGCATCGTCGATTCAACCGGCAAATGTCGTCAACTTAATTGATTTTCAGGAGGTTTTGCACGGAATTACTCGCCGCAGTGAGTATTTGCCAACAGTTATTGCGCGCGCCACCAGGACGCACATTTCATTGTGGCTTCAATCCTCGGCATAACCCAGGTGGGCGAGGATTCCATCCAGCTCTTCCAGACTGGTGTATTTGAGTACCAGGCGGCCGCTGCCCTTGTCGTTGTGATCGATAGACACGGGCACACCGACTTTTTCTGCCAGGCGCTCGGTAAGGCGGCGGATATTGGGATCGGGCTTGGGCTTTTCCGGTGCAGGAGCCGCCGGCTGTTGCAGGCGGCGCACCAGCGCCTCAGTCTGGCGCACGGTGAGACTGCGCTCAACCACTTGGCGCGCGGCGGAGCGCTGGGTAGCTCCAGAAAGGCCGAGTAGGGCCTTGGCGTGCCCCAACTCCAGGTCGCCGCGCTCGAGAAAGGTGCGCACCTCTTCGCTGAGGCTCAAAAGGCGCAGCAGGTTGGTCACTGCGGTACGGGATTTACCCACCGCATCGGCCACTTCCTGCTGAGTCAGCTTGAATTCATCCTGTAGACGCTTGAGGGCTACAGCTTCCTCTACCGGGTTCAGGTCTTCGCGCTGGATATTTTCAATCAGCGCCATGGCGATCGCAGCTTCATCGGAAACGCTGCGTACCAGCGCAGGCACTTTTTCCAATCCCGCCAACTGGGCGGCGCGCCAACGTCGCTCACCGGCAATAATCTCGTAGCTCTGCTCGCCGATACCGCGCACGACGATCGGCTGCATAATGCCTTGGGCGCGAATCGAGTCCGCCAGCTCTTGCAGGGATTCCTGTGGAAAATCCCGGCGCGGCTGGTAGCGGCCACGCTGCAAAAACTCGATTGGCAATTCTTTCAACTCACCGTCGACCGCGGCGGTTTCGGTTTCAGCCTCACCGGTAGCCTCGGCGATCGCAGTGCTGGTGTTATTGCTGATCAGGTGGGATAAACCCCGGCCCAGTCCTTTGCGTTTGGCGGCCATAGTAATTACCCCTTATACGGCTTCCGCCACAGGGCGGTTTTTCTTATTGGAAGATTGACTGGCGGGATGGCGGCGATTGATTTCGCAAGCCAGTGCCAGGTAGGCAATAGCCCCTTTCGAATGGCGGTCGTAATCCAGCGCCGGCTTGCCGAAGCTGGGAGCCTCAGCTAGGCGCACATTGCGCGGAATACAGGTTCGATACAGGCGATCGCCGAAAAACTCCTGCAACTGCGCCGACACTTCGCTGGTGAGACTGTTGCGCGGATCGTACATGGTGCGCAAGATGCCCTCGATTTTCAGGTCCGGATTGGCGGTCTGCTGGATCTGGGTAATGGTGTCCACCAGTGCTGACAATCCCTCCAGCGCATAGTATTCGCACTGCATGGGAATCAACACGCCGTGAGCCGCACAGAGGGCGTTTACCGTCAGCATATTCAGCGACGGCGGACAGTCGATGATCACGTAATCGTAACGATTACTCACCGCTGCCAGGGCGCGGCGCAGGCGGGATTCGCGCCCGTCCAGATTCAGCAACTCCACCTCTGCCGCAGACAGATCACCATTGCCGGGGATCAAATCAAAACCGCTCTCTGTGGATACAATGGCCTGCTCTACGGGTAATTCAGCGGCCAGCACATCGTAACCGGACACCTCCAGGTCACTTTTATCCACACCACTGCCCATGGTGGCATTGCCCTGGGGGTCCAGGTCAATCAGCAATACGCGCCGCTTGTTGGCAACCAAAGATGCGGCCAGGTTGACGCAGGTAGTGGTCTTGCCAACCCCGCCTTTCTGGTTGGCCACAGCAAATATCTTGCTCAAGATTCTTGTCCTTTGTTGTTTCCGGGTGCGTTTGCCCCGACGCCGGCACGGCTTCGGGCGGCGGCTGTTGTGCCCCACGATAGGGGAGCAGGATTGGGCGGGCGACAGGCCCGCCAAGCTATCATCTTATTCTGTGCGACAGAGCTGAATCATATGCCGCTCACCGTCGCAGCCAGGCACCGACAACCGGTGCACCTGCTCGACCTTAATGCCTTTTGGCAGAGCGCTCAACTCATCCTCAGGCAGCTTGCCCTTCATGGCATAAAAACGACCCTTGGGTGCCAACATGTGCTCACTGCCATTGACCATATCTTCGATGGAGGCAAAGGCGCGGGACACCACACCGGCAAAAGGCTGTTCTGGCACAAAGGCTTCTACCCGCTCATTGACTACCGTGATATTGGGCAGGGGCAAGGTGCTGGCGACTTGGAACAGGAAGCGGGTCTTCTTGCCATTGCTGTCGAGCAAGGTGATGGCGCGCTCCGGATGCACAATTGCCAGGGGAATTCCCGGCAGGCCGCCACCGCTACCCACATCGATTAAAGAGCCTTCGCCACAGAGATTTACCACACTGAGGCTGTCGATAATATGGCGCTCCAGCATCTGCTCCGGGTCGCGTATGGCGGACAGGTTGTAGGCACTGTTCCAACGGGCAAAAAGCGCCAGGTATTCCAGTAGCTGATCCTGCTGCCGGTCACTGAGTACCACCGACATCTGTGCCGCCGCCTCTAACAGGCGCGGACGAAACTGTTCCATTGAGTGAGAAATGGGTCTATCCCCCAGTAATCCCGCGAAACTCAAACCCCGCAGGGCCTCGCGGGATACCCTGTGGAAAACCGATTTATACCGCTTTTTTACGCTTCAGCAGCCCGCGCTTTTTCAACTGAATCAGCAGCAGGGATATGGATGCGGGCGTCACACCCGGTATCCGCGAGGCCCGCGCCAGGGTATCCGGGCGGGTCTCTCCCAGCTTTTGCTTTACCTCATTGGACAGACCAGAAATATCGCTGTAGTCGAAGTCCGCCGGGATCGGGGTATCTTCGTAGGCCTGCAAGCGCTCAATTTCCTCGCGCTGGCGATCGATATAGCCGGCGTACTTGGCCGAAATTTCCACCTGTTCGGCAACCTGCTCGTCGGTTACCGCTTCCCCTTTGAGGCCCGCCACATCCTGATAGCCCAGTTCCGGACGGCGCAGCAGGTCCATCAGGCTGTATTCCCGCGCCAATGGCTGCGGCAATTTGGTTTCTACAGAGGCGGCCTGGGGCGTCTTTGGGTGCACCCAGGTATCTTGCAGTCGCTGGGTCTCCCGAGCGATCGCCTCGCGCTTTTCACTGAACGCGGCCCAGCGGGTATCATCGACCAGGCCCAATTCGCGGCCTTTTTCAGTCAAACGCAGGTCAGCATTGTCCTCACGGAGTAGCAAGCGATATTCCGCACGGCTGGTAAACATGCGGTAGGGCTCTTTGGTGCCACTGTTGATCAAATCATCCACAAGCACGCCCAGGTAGGCTTCATCCCGACGCGGGGACCAGGCTTCGCGCTCTTGGGCCTGCAGGGCTGCGTTGGCGCCAGCCAGGAGTCCCTGGGCGGCCGCTTCTTCGTAGCCGGTGGTGCCATTGATCTGGCCGGCAAAATAGAGCCCCTGGATAAATTTGGCTTGCAGGGACGGCAAAAGATCGCGCGGGTCGAAGAAATCGTACTCAATCGCATAGCCTGGGCGGGTGATATGCGCCTTTTCAAAGCCCTTGATGGAGTGCACCAGCTCAATCTGTACGTCGAAGGGCAGGCTGGTGGAAATACCATTGGGGTACAGCTCGTTGGTGGTCAACCCTTCCGGCTCGATAAACACCTGGTGGCTGTCTTTGTCCGCAAAGCGGTGCACCTTGTCCTCGATGGAGGGGCAATAGCGCGGGCCAATCCCTTCAATCACGCCGGAATACATGGGCGAGCGATCGAGCCCCCCCTGGATAATTTCATGAGTGCGGGCATTGGTGTGGGTAATCCAGCAGCAGACCTGGCGCGGGTGCTGATCGCGGCTACCCAGATAAGACATTACCGGTGTGGGGCTATCTCCCCACTGCTCCTCCAACTCACTGAAATCTACTGAGCGGGCATCAATACGGGGAGGGGTGCCGGTTTTGAGGCGGTCGACGCGAAAAGGCAGTTCGCGCAGACGATCTGCAAGGGCAATCGAGGGCGGGTCTCCGGCGCGGCCGCCGGCATGGTTATCCAAGCCAATGTGTATACGCCCACCGAGGAAAGTCCCTGCGGTCAGTACCACTGTCTTGGCGCGAAAGCGCACCCCCGCATTGGTGACAACGCCCACAACGCGTTCACCTTCGACAATCAGGTCATCCGCCGCTTGTTGGAAGATCTCCAGGTTTTCCTGTGCCTCCAGGATCGAACGGATAGCGGCGCGATACAGGGCTCTATCGGCCTGGGCGCGAGTTGCCCTTACTGCGGGGCCTTTGCGGGCGTTGAGGACCCGGAACTGAATTCCGCCCAGGTCTGTTGCCGTTGCCATAGCGCCACCAAGGGCATCCACTTCCTTAACCAGATGGCTCTTGCCTATACCGCCAATGGCTGGATTACAGGACATCTGCCCAAGCGTCTCAATATTGTGTGTCAGTAGCAGGGTAGTGGCCCCCATTCGCGCGGCTGCCAAGGAGGCTTCGGTACCCGCGTGGCCTCCGCCGATCACGATCACATCATAGGTTTTGGGGAAATCCATAGTGGCTGCTACTGGTTACAACTTGGGGCGCACATTTTATAGTCAGTAAGTGTCCTCAGCAATTGGCTTTATTCAAGCCGTTTAGGAAATCTCTGCCTTTGTCTTTCTCTCTCCTTCCTGAATATCAACTTCTGATCGGATGAATTTCAAAACTCTGTCTAGCTTTCTTAAATACTCTTATTTAATGAATAGTATGTATATCTTAAAGAGTATTTTTTTATATTTGTTGTTTTTATTAGACCTGCGGCCAATTCGGTATAAACCCAAAAAAACCTTTAAAAACAATAAGTTATGAAGACGAAAACCCTGCAGACAAACCCTTGATGGACACAGGGGTAACCGCGGTATGAGGCTGTGAAAACTTGGGACAACTTTGCCCTATCTACCCTTATTAGGAAGTTATCATCATACAATTATTCTATTTTGCAGGTGCTTATCCCCTCTTTTGCCCACAGTCAGTTTTTTTTGACTAGTGTCTGTGATGCTTTACCTAGACTTTCTGGGGGGTACCTGTGAGTAGTCGAACGCAATGTATAAATCTGTGCATATACCTACTGAATGGGTGTGGGTTAATAGTGAGATAACTGCCAATAAGCTTATCCACGGGAAATCCCCGTGGACATGTATAACTTCTTTCTGTGAAAGTCCCTTACACAGCGACAAGTCGACTGTTTTCCTTACAGTTCGTGGAAAAATTTGCGGGTAAGCTGGGGATTAAATAGAAACTTTCAATAACCTAGGAATAAGCCCTAGCTTTTCCTGTGTGCAAGAGGTGTGGAACTTGTGCGGGAAGGGATATTGAGGGAGGGAATAGTAGGAGGGGCGATTGTTAGCGCCCCCAATTGGATTAGTACGTGGAACTCCACACCTTCTTATTTTCCGATACAAAAGCTGCCGAAAATTTTCCCGAGCAGCTCGTCCGCACTCATCGCACCGGTGATCTCCCCCAGCGCCTGTTGGGCTTGGCGTAAGTCTTCCGCGAGTAACTCACCTGCACCATGGCTGTGGAGCTGCTGGGAACCTTGCTCAATAAAGGCACCGGCGCGCTTAAGAGCCTCTAAATGGCGTCTACGCGCACTAAAATTGCCTTCGGCAGCACCGCTGAAGCCGATAGACTGTTTCAAATGCTCCTTCAGTGCTTCAAGGCCTGCGCCAGTCTTGGCGCTGATGGCTATTACCGGCACTCCTTCAGTGTGAGCTTGGAGTCCGGCACTGTAATCGCTGAGATCAATTTTGTTCAGTACCAGTGTGAGCTTGTCTAAGTCCTGAAGCTGGTTGGTAAATTCCGGCCAGGCCTCTGCCGGGTCTAGTGAGTGAAGTTGCTCTGCATCCATTACCAGGAGCACGCGATCCGCATGGTGAATCTCCTCCCAGGCGCGCTCGATTCCTATCTGCTCTACTTTATCTGGCGCATCCCGCAGGCCGGCGGTATCGGCGAATTGCAGGGGCATGCCGTTAATGTGAATATCTTCCCGCAAAATATCCCGTGTGGTGCCGGCGATATCTGTGACGATAGCGGTATTGCGCCCCGCGAGGGCATTGAGCAGGCTCGACTTGCCGGCATTCGGACGCCCGGCAATGGCTACCCTCATACCCTCGCGCATAATGGCGCCCTGGCGCGCTTGGGCTTCTACGCCAGCCATTTGTGCCAGTAGGGCTTGAATATCCGCAGCCACCTTGCCATCGGCGAGAAAGTCGATCTCCTCTTCGGGAAAATCGATGGCGGCTTCCACGTAGATACGCAGGTGGGTAAGACTTTCCACAAGGTCTTCAATTTTGTCGGAAAAAGCGCCCTGTAGTGAACGCATGGCGTTGCGCGCCGCTTGGGCACTACCGGCATCAATCAGATCGGCGATCGCTTCGGCTTGGGTGAGATCCATTTTGTCGTTGAGGAAGGCGCGCTCAGAAAACTCCCCGGGACGTGCCTGGCGGGCTCCCAGTTCGATCGCTGCCTTCAGCAGTTGATCGAGAATCACCGGGCCACCGTGGCCCTGCAGTTCCACCACGTCTTCTCCGGTAAACGAGTTGGGACCCGGGAAGAATAGGGCGAGCCCCTGGTCGATCAGTTGCTCACTGTGGAAAAAGTTTCGGTAATGGGCGTAGCGCGCTTTAAGTGGTTTGTCACCGCAGATTTGCTGGGCAATAAATAGGGCTTTGGGACCAGAGAGGCGGATTACACCAATACCACCGCGCCCGGGCGCGGTGGCAACGGCGGCGATGGTGTCGCGATTAAGGCTTTGTTGTGTCATCGGCTGAGTGTACTCGACATAACGGAAAAGGGCCGCAGTAGCGGCCCTTGTTGTTTGTGATCTGTGGATACTTGATCAGTATTTTCCGGCATCTACCTGCTTGTTGATATACCAGGTCTGGCCGATGGTGATCAGGTTGTTGGCAATCCAGTAGAGTACCAGGCCGGCCGGGAACCACAGGAAGAACACAGTCATCATTACTGGCATCAGTTGCATAATACGCGCCTGGGTTGGGTCGGTAGGGGCTGGGTTTAGCTTCTGCATAAACCACATGGAAGCGCCCATCAGAACCGGCAGAATAAAGTAAGGGTCCTTTGCCGACAGGTCGTGAATCCAGAATATCCAGGGGGCATGGCGCAGCTCCACAGTTTCCGTGAGCATCCAGTAGAGCGCGATAAATACCGGCATCTGTAACAGGATTGGCAAACAGCCGCCCATCGGGTTGATCTTCTCCCGGCGGTAGAGCTTCATGGTCTCTTCGGCCAGTTTCTGCCGGTTGTCCTTATATTGCTCCTGCAGTTTTTTCATCTGCGGCGCGAACTTGCGCATACGTGCCATGGACTTGGTGCCCGCGGCGGACAGGGGCAGCAATAGTGTTTTGATAAACACTGTTAGAAGTATGATCGCCCAGCCCCAGTTGCTGACAATATGCTCCTGGATAAAGTGCAGCACGCGGAACAGTGGTTTGGCAATCCACCAGAGCCAGCCGTAATCCACGGTCAGGTCCAGGTAGGGTGAGATTTCTTCCAGGCGGTAAACATCTTTGGGGCCCGCGTAGAAGGAAGCGCTGAGCTCACCCTGGTTAGCAGCGGGAATTTGAACCTGCGGAGCGGTAAAGCCCATACGGAACAGACCGTTGGAAAGCTCCTTCAATTCAAAGGTGTTGCGCTCGTCCTGGGGGGGGATCCAGGCACTGAGAAAATAGTGCTGCACCATGGCCACCCAGCCGCCTTCAACCGTAGTACGGGTGGGTTTCTCGGCGATTTCCTCAAAATCCTGTTTGAAGTAGTTTTCATCATTGGTATGCAGGGCGGCACCAAGGAACGGAGACATGCCAAAGCCTGTGTCAGTAACTGGCTCGCTGGCGTCGCGTTTGATTTGGCCAAACATGGCCGCAGACCAAGGGGTGTTGCTGGTGTTGTCTACTAGGTAGGCCACCTGGATCAGGTAGTCACCGCGTTTGAATGTGAAACGCTTAGTGATATTGGCGCCTTCCTGCTGCAGGGTCAGGTCCACAATCAGGGTGTCATCGCCTTCAACCATCGCAAATTCGTTTTTTTCCACGTTGAACACCGGGCGACCAGCAGCGCTATCAGTGCCATTCCTACCAATCAGGCCGCTCTGGGCAATATAGGTATGATTGCGGGTCTGGTTCAAAAGGATCAGTGGTTGATCTGGGGTATCCAGTTTTTCTTGGAAATCGCGCAGGGCCACTTTGACGATATCGCCGCCGTGGGGGTTGATTAGGAGATCAAAGACATCAGTGGTAACACTAATTAACTTTATTTCTGTGCCCTTAGCTTCGATTTCAGCAGGAGCCTGCGACTGTAACTGGGGTACATCGCTACTCTCGCTGGTGGCCTCAGTGGGGGCTTGAGTGATGGTTTCGCCGCCAGTTTGCACGACAGTTTCGCGGTCTACCTCGGGGGTATGCTGTTCTTGAAAAGCATTCCACTGGAAAATAAGTGCCAGGAGAACTGCGATGATTCCGCCGACCAGCGTATAGCGTTGCCAATCCATCTTAATACCTAAAGAGTGTTCTTGTATCTGGCGGGAGGGACAGGGTCCAATCCGCCTGGGTGCCAGGGATGGCATTTTATAAGGCGACGCACAGTTAAATAACCCCCTTTTAAGACTCCATAGGTGTTAAGAGCTTCCTCGGAGTAGTGGGAGCAGGTGGGGTAGAAGCGACATTGGTTGCCCACCCAGGGGCTGGCCAGGTAGCGGTAGACATGAATCAGCTTAATCAGTAACCATTTCATGGTGTGGACTGTGGCTGTTGTGCGCGTTTGGCCAATTTGCGCCAGAGTTTATTTAATATCTTCGCCAGAGCGGCTTTGTCCAGATCCGCAGCTCCCGGGCGTGCCAGGACTACGGCGTCCAACGGCGGCAATTGGTGTTGCTGCAAGCGGAAAGTTTCCCGGGTAATACGCTTGATTTGATTGCGATCGCAGGCATTGCGCACATGTTTCTTGGCGATTACCAAGCCGAGACGCGGGTGCTCCAATTCATTGGGGCGGGCGAGGATCAGGAGATGGGGATGTGCGGCGCGCACCAGGTTTTTATTAAAAACCTCGCGATACTGCGCCGCATTGAGCAGGCGCAGCGTCTTGGCAAATCCGAAGTTGCTGCGCACCTGCTGCATAAAGAGATATCTCTAAGGGAAGAGATCTTATGCAGACAGTACTTTGCGGCCTTTGGCGCGGCGACGGGCCAGGATCTTACGGCCGTTTTTGGTTGCCATACGAGCGCGGAAACCGTGAGTGCGTTTGCGCTTCAAGTTGCTGGGTTGAAATGTACGTTTCATTGTCTTGCTACCTGAGACTTTGTGTTCGAAATTTCTCGGGACCATCCCCGGCCGCGGCCTGGGCTCCGGTCCGGCACAGAGCCGGCGCAGACGGAGCTACGCGCTGCGAAGGCCGCGGATTGTATAGAAAGGGAACAGCGAAAGCAACGCACCGGCCGGGGAAATTCGATTCGTTTGCGGACAGAAACCTGGTGCCATTTTACGCTAGTGTATCAAGCCATTGAGGCGCTTGAGGTATCTCGTGATGCCCACCGATTGATCCCAAGATATGCACAGATTGCTGTGGATAAGTTTCCCCGTTAGTGCTGGATCATTGTCTAATTGTTGAGCAAATACTTGATTGTGTGGACTTTTTCGCGCTGATTTTTCAACAGCGACGGCCTTTCTTGTGGATAACCCAGCGTTGGAAAGGTATACTGCGCCGATCTTATTTGACGGCCGCGGGCGCTTTCTGTCCGGTCTTGCCGTTTTCTCCGTGGTCTTACCATATTGGGGTTTTGGGGGGTTTCTTGACTGAATCCGTTTGGAAGCAGTGCACTGGCTGTTTGCAGGACGAGTTGCCGTCGCAGCAGTTCAATACCTGGATCAGGCCGTTGCGTGTCAATCCCGCCTGTGCAGAGGGCGAATTGCGCCTGATCGCGCCGAACCGCTTCGTGTTGGACTGGGTTGGCGGTAAATTTCTAAATCGTATCCGTGAGCTTGTACACCAGTTTTCTCCTGGCCAGCCATTACAGGTGGCTTTGGAGATCACTGCGCGCCGCCCTGCGCGTTTTCAGCGCAACCACGCAGCCGTTGAGGCTGCTTCGACAACGGTGTCGTCGCCTCCGCCAGTCCCCACACCCGGTGCACATGCGTCGACGGGGGGGGGCAGAGTACATGGCGATGTAACGCCTAATACGGCTGGTTTGCAAAGTTCTTCGGGCTCATCTTTGTCGACTTCAGCAGTGTCGACGTCTCATTCTTCCACACCACCCCAGCCCATGCCTGTTGGCGGCTTTGGCAATGGTTTGCGAGGCACTCCCCATCCAGTGGTGGCGGAAGAAGCAACGGCGGAGCAGATGACTACCGGGGAACTAGCACTTACCGACCTGCGTCCACCTGCGATGAACGAAATGGCGCGCTCGGTGCCTGAGCCGCCGGCACGGCAAGTTGAAGTAGAGGGTGCTATCAAACACGGGAGCTCGCTCAACCGTAATTTTACTTTTAAATCTTTTGTAGAGGGTAAGTCGAACCAGCTGGGTTTGGCGGCAGCACAGCAGATTTCCGATAACCCCGGGGGCGCCTACAACCCGCTCTTTATTTATGGCGGTGTAGGACTCGGCAAAACCCACTTGATGCATGCCGTAGGCAATGCGCTATTGGAACGCAACCCTAATGCCAAGGTGGTTTACCTGCACTCTGAGCGCTTTGTCGCTGATATGGTGAAAGCTTTACAGCTCAATGCTATCAGTGATTTTAAGCGCTACTACCGTTCGGTGGATGCACTACTGATCGACGATATCCAATTCTTTGCTGGTAAGGAGCGCTCTCAGGAGGAATTTTTCCACACTTTTAATGCCCTGCTTGAAGGTGGCCAGCAGATTATCCTGACCTGTGACCGCTACCCGAAAGAGATTGATGGCCTTGAGGAGCGCCTTAAGTCTCGTTTTGGCTGGGGGCTGACGGTAGCGGTGGAGCCTCCGGAACTGGAAACTCGTGTGGCCATATTAATGAAGAAGGCTGAACAGTTTGGGGTAGAGCTGCCCCATGACTCTGCCTTCTTTATTGCTCAGCGTATCCGCTCCAATGTGCGGGAGCTTGAGGGAGCTCTGCGTAGGGTGATTGCTAATGCCCAGTTCACCGGTCGTGCTATCGACGATGTATTGGTGCGCGAGGCCCTTAAAGACTTGTTGGCTCTGCAGGATCGCCTAGTGAGTGTGGACAATATCCAGCGAGTGGTAGCTGAGTACTACAAGATCAAGGTGGCGGATCTGCTTTCCAAGCGGCGCAGCCGCTCCGTGGCGCGTCCGCGCCAGGTTGCCATGTCCCTCGCCAAGGAGTTGACTAACCATAGTTTGCCGGAGATCGGCGATGCTTTTGGGGGGAGGGATCATACCACCGTCCTGCACGCCTGCCGTAAAATCCGCCAGCTGCAGGAATCCGACGCTGATATCCGCGAGGATGTAAAGTTACTGACACGGTCGTTGACCACGTAATCGAATAATTGACAAACAAGGCGAAACTACCGATGAAATTCAATGTAAGCCGGGACGCCCTACTGAAACCGCTACAACTGGTAGCTGGCGTTGTCGAGAAGCGCCAGACCCTGCCGGTCCTGGCCAATGTATTGATGCAATTACAAGGTCAGGAGTTGTCCCTGACCGGTACCGATCTCGAAGTCGAGATTGTTGGTCGCTTGCCGGTGGACGGTGTGGAGATAGAAGGTGAGGTCACGGTTCCGGCACGCAAATTGTTGGATATTTGCCGCTCCCTGCCCGATGGTGCTGAATTGAAATTTGAGCGCGATGGTGAGCGCTTGGTTCTGCGCAGTGGGCGCAGCCGTTTCCAGTTATCAACTCTGCCTGCAGCCGACTTTCCTAACCAGGAGGAGGCCAGCGCCCAGACCCGTTTCGATATTTCCCAGCGTGAAATTCGCAGGCTGATAGAAGCCACTAGTTTCGCGATGGCCCAACAGGATGTTCGCTACTACCTGAATGGTCTTTTACTAGAGTGCCGCCCGCAGCAGCTGCGTGCTGTAGCCACTGACGGTCACCGCCTGGCACTGTGCGACCGCGATGCACCCGGGTTGAATGTGTCCGCCCCCATCCAGGCTATTGTGCCACGCAAGGGTGTTCTGGAGCTTGGTCGTCTCCTCGAGGATACCGATACCCAGGCGCAGGTAGTTCTGGGTAATAATCATATCCGTGTTGTCAGCGGTCAATTTACCTTTACCTCCAAGCTGGTCGACGGGAAATTCCCTGATTATGAGCGCGTGTTGCCGCGCGGAGCTGGTAATGTGGTGTACGCCGATCGCCAGGGCCTGCGCCAGGCATTCTCTCGCGCAGCAATTCTCTCTAACGAGAAATATCGTGGCGTGCGCTTACAGGTTTCTGAGGGATTGCTGCAAATAGTTGCCAACAACCCGGAACAGGAGGAGGCCGAGGAGCAGATGTTGGTGGATTACGTGGGAGAGCCGATGGAAATTGGTTTTAACGTCTCCTACCTACTGGATGTTACCGGTGCTATCCATAGCGACCAGATTCGTATCAGTCTGGCAGATGCCAACAGCAGTGCTCTGCTGCAGCAGCCGGAGGAGGGCGATGCCCTCTATGTAATAATGCCAATGCGCCTGTAAGGCGTGAAAACTCTTGCCTCTGAATAGAGAGGGGACCGCGTTGAAAGCTCTATTTGCGGTTCCCTTGTTTTTTGATGGTTTCCATCTGGGAGACTCTCGACTCCGCAAGGGAAAGTGTCTATGGCGCTGACCCGTCTCCTTTTGTCCAATTTTCGCAATATCTCCCACGCCGATTTCGCTCTGGATACGGGGGTCAACTTATTTTGTGGTGCCAATGGCAGTGGCAAGACTTCCCTTCTTGAAGCCGTACATATGCTTGCCACAGGTCGTTCATTTCGCTCCCGTCAGCATAAATCTGTTATCCAGCATGATAGTGGTGGGCTAACGGTTTTTGCCCAGTTGGATACGGGGTTCAATCTTGGGGTAGAGCGCCTTGCCGATGGTGGTGGCCGTGTGCGGATTAACCAGGCGACTGCGGACTCCAGTTCACAGCTGGCCAGCTGCTTACCACTGCAGTTAATTAACAGTGATAGTTTTTCTGCTTTGGATGGCGGCCCCGGGGTAAGGCGGCGACTTTTGGATTGGACAGTGTTCCACGTGGAACATATTTTTGCTCAGGAATGGAAAAACTACCAAATCGCTCTACGGCAGCGAAATGCATTGTTGCGTCGTGGTAAAATCGATGCGGATGTTATCGGTGTCTGGGAGGACCAGCTTGCGCAGAGCGGAGAACGAGTGGATACATTGCGCCAAGCCAGCTTCGCTCAATTGAAGGCATCTGTCGCAAGTCTCTTAGCGGAATTGCCGAAGAGCTTACTCGGGCAAGTTGAAATGAGCTACCGGCGCGGATGGCGAAAGGAGCTACAGCTGGGCCGAGCTCTGTCGGAATCCCGTGAAGGGGATCTCGCTCAGGGGCATACGCGTACAGGTCCACACCGAGCCGATGTGCGATTCACTGTTGCTGGTGAACCTGCACACAATATTTTATCGAGGGGCCAGCAAAAGATGCTGGTATGCGCTATGCGTACTGCGATGGCAGAACTGGTTTGCCGGCAT
This sequence comes from Microbulbifer epialgicus, assembly GCF_041447265.1. Taxonomy (NCBI): domain Bacteria; kingdom Pseudomonadati; phylum Pseudomonadota; class Gammaproteobacteria; order Cellvibrionales; family Microbulbiferaceae; genus Microbulbifer; species Microbulbifer epialgicus. The sequence continues at coordinate 154,878 of NZ_JBGMEK010000002.1, read as the reverse complement.
CGGGAGAAGCCGGTGTTTCTGGTGGACGATCTGCCTGCGGAACTGGATGAAAGTAATCAGCAACTATTTGCACATTGGGTTAGCCGTTGTGCCAGCCAAGTGCTTGTAACTGGAATTGAGGAGGGCACTACGAGCCGCCCATGGCGACAGCTCGCGTCCCCTTGGAATTGCCCAAAAGTGTTCCACGTGGAACATGGGAATATCAGCGCCGAAGCATCGGCCGCACAATAAGTTGAATGGAGCGAATAAATGTCAGAGCAGCAAAGCTATGACTCGAGCAGTATCAAGGTATTAAAAGGCCTGGATGCGGTGCGCAAGCGCCCCGGAATGTATATTGGTGATACCGATGACGGTACCGGTCTGCACCACATGGTATTCGAGGTGGTCGACAACTCCATCGACGAAGCGCTGGCCGGCCACTGCGACGAGATCCGCGTAACTATCCACCCGGATGAATCGATTTCAGTATCCGATAATGGTCGCGGTATCCCTACAGAAATCCACCCGGAAGAGGGGGTTTCCGCTGCGGAAGTGATTATGACCGTGCTTCATGCCGGTGGTAAGTTCGATGACAATACCTATAAAGTCTCTGGCGGCTTGCACGGCGTAGGCGTCTCGGTAGTAAACGCCCTGTCCAAGGAACTCAAGCTGATTATCCGCCGTGGGGGAAAGATCCACGAGCAGATCTACCACCACGGCGTGCCGCAAGCGCCCTTGGGAATCGTTGGCGACAGCGATACCACGGGCACCACTGTGCACTTTAAGCCCTCTGAAGACACCTTCAGCAATATCGAATTCCACTTCGATGTGTTGGCCAAGCGCCTGCGCGAGCTATCTTTCCTGAACTCCGGTGTGCGTATCGTGCTGAAAGATGAGCGAAGCGGCAAGGAAGAGATCTATGAATATGAAGGTGGTCTGAGTGCTTTTGTGGAGTTTCTCAACCAGAACAAAACCCCTATCAACAAGGTGTTGCACTTCCAGAGTCAGCGCGATGATGGCATTGCGGTGGAAGTAGCTCTGCAGTGGAACGACAGCTTCCAGGAGAGCATCTTCTGCTACACCAACAATATTCCCCAGCGCGACGGTGGCACCCATCTGGCAGGTTTCCGCGCGGCACTAACCCGAGGCCTGAACAACTATATCGAGAAGGAAGGCCTGGGTAAGAAAGACAAGGTGAATACCACTGGTGACGATGCTCGTGAAGGCCTCACCGCAATTATCTCGGTGAAGGTGCCCGACCCTAAGTTTTCCTCCCAGACCAAGGATAAGCTGGTTTCCTCCGAAGTGAAGCCCGCCGTAGAACAGGAGATGGGACACCACTTCAACGACTACCTGCTGGAGAATCCGCAGGAGGCTAAGTCCGTTGTCACCAAGATGATCGATGCGGCCAAAGCCCGTGAGGCTGCTCGTAAGGCCCGTGAAATGACTCGCCGCAAGGGTGCTCTGGATATCGCCGGTCTGCCCGGCAAGCTGGCAGACTGTCAGCAGAAAGATCCGGCACTGTCCGAAATCTACCTCGTGGAGGGTGACTCAGCCGGTGGTTCTGCCAAGCAGGGCCGCGACCGCCGCACCCAGGCGATCCTACCGCTAAAGGGCAAGATCCTGAATGTGGAAAAAGCGCGCTTCGACAAGATGCTCTCCAGTGCCGAGGTGGGCACCCTGATTACCGCCCTGGGTTGTGGCATTGGTAAGAGTGAGTTCAACCCGGACAAGCTGCGCTATCACAGTATTATTATCATGACCGATGCGGACGTGGATGGCGCCCATATCCGCACGCTGTTGCTCACTTTCTTCTTCCGCCAGATGCCGGAGCTGATAGAGCGCGGTCATATCTATATTGCCCAACCGCCCCTGTACAAGATCTCCAAGGGTAAGCAGGAGCAGTACCTGAAGGATGAGGGCGCCCTGACACAGTTCCTCACCAATGCCGCCCTGGAAGGCGCCACGCTGTTCGTAAACCCGGATGCCCCTGGTTTGTCTGGCCAGTCGCTGGAGAGCCTGGTGGGCGAATACCGTAGTGTCCTGGCGACAATCGATCGTCTATCGCGCCTGTATCCAGAGGAAGTGCTGCGCAGCATGATTTACCTGCCCAGCCTCTCTCAGGAAGACCTGCAATCCAAGGAGAAGGCGACCGCCTGGTGTGCCCAATTGCAGGAAAAGCTTGCCGATGAAGAGAGCGGTGGAACACGTCGCCATGAAGTTACCGTGCAGGAGAACACCGAGCGCGGCCTGTTCCTGCCCCATATCCATATCGTCGCCCACGGTGTCGGTAGCGATTATCTGATCAACCATGAGTTCTTCGATTCCGCGGAATACGCTTCTATCTGTGCATTGGGTGAGAAGATGGTGGGCTTGCTGGAAGAGGGTGCCTTTATCCAGCGCGGCGAGAAGCAGCACGCCGTTAGCAACTTCCCGGAAGTCATGGACTGGTTGATGGGGGAAAGCCGCCGTGGTTACGGTATCCAACGCTATAAGGGACTGGGTGAGATGAACCCGGAGCAACTGTGGGAAACCACTATGGACCCCGAGAGCCGCCGTATGTTGCAGGTAACCGTCGAGGATGCCATTGCTGCGGATCAGATCTTTACCACGCTGATGGGGGATCAGGTGGAACCACGCCGTGACTTTATTGAAACTAATGCACTGGCAGTGGAAAACCTGGACGTCTAAAGCGTATAGCTGTCAATCTAGCTAGCCCCGAAGGTGACAAGGGTCAGGGTCGCCCCAGGGGCTAGGTTTACGGCTGCTCAGCGTCGAAATATTCTAGCTGCGTTCACTTATTCAGTTTTCCCTTCAGCCTCCCCTCTAGGTGCGTGAACACCACCACACACAATGCATTCAACAAAAAGAAACCGGGAAAACTTTAAAGTTATTCAGGAAATTCAAAAAATAAAATAACAACCCGCTGTTGCCTGCTGACTGGGAAAATATCTGAGATAGGAATTACAGGTGTTGCTCGATAAATCAAATACGTGAGATAAAAATCGAGGGTTTCTGAAATCTGAATATTTGATGGTAAAAAATAATCCAGTGGAGGGTGAAACCTCCACCAGAACACACCATGTACCTATTTTTCCAGCATTAAACCACATTCACGATGCTCCTCCCCCTTAGTGGGGTCATAGTAAACATCGTTATCCGGCAGCTCTTTCTCGTAAACGTATTCTTCCACATCGATTTCTCTCAAGTGGAACATGGGGGCCACACGAATAGTGCCGTGGTTGCCAGGGGTAAACACATCTAGGTTTTTTCGGTGCGCATTTTGATCGTGGCGGATACCATTCAACCACACATCGGGTTGAAGCTCCTGCATTGCTCGGTTGAAGGGTTCGAGCTTTACCGTGCGCGAAAAGAAGTCGTGCTCAGGCGTATCTAATTGGGGGATGCCACCATAGACCGCATTGTAGTGGGCCGCAGACATCTTGGGCGAATAGGTCCGCAGATTCAGCTTGAGCGTCTTCACAACATTTTCAATGTGGCGATAGGTTTCCGGGGTATTGTAGCCGTGATCTACCCAAATAACTGGGATGTCAGGTTTGGCCCTGGTAACCAGGTGCAGGAAGGCCACTGCAAGAGGGCGGAAGTTTGTGAAAACCACCGGGTTCTGTGCCTTATCCATGGTGAACTGCATGATCTCGCTGGGTTTAGCTTCCGCGAAATCCCGGTTCAGTGCTGCTAGATTGGCACCATGGTGAAAGAAACGGTTGGGAAAAACCTGCAGGGCGTTAGAGGAAGCGTTGTGTGCCATAAAAAATCAGCGCATAGGAAATTTTGGATGGAAAGCATGCTACCCGGTTAACCTGTCGCGTAGAAACAATAAATAGAAGTGAATCAATAAGCTTCAGTTATAAGTAAAGACAGTCGACTTGAACAGATGAGTATATGGCTTATCCAGGGGACTGCACACAGCACATCTGGATCAGGTGTTGGCCATACTCCGCGTTATAGCTGCGCTCAGTTTCCACAAATCCGTGCTTTTGTAGGAAGTAACGGGTGCGCAGATTCTCCCGCAGTACCTGCGCTAGTAATTGAGACTTACCCTCGCTGGCCGCAGCAATCAAGTTCGAGCCAATACCACAGCCTGAAAATATTGGGCTGACACATAAATAAGCAATCCGGTCCCCGTCAAGGAGTGTAATAAACGCCTCAGCAACAGCGCTGTGACGCCCGGTAAATACAAGGCAACGGTTGGCTTGGCGACAATCCCTGCGAAACTGAGCCGCATGATCAAGCCAGAACTGGCGGGGCAAGGAGGGGTGTGAATTGACCGCTGCGTGTAGCCAAAGTTGTTCAAGCCTGTCTAACTCTCTGAGTTCTGCCTTTCTAATCATGGGCACCCCTGAAGCGGATACATGGGCCCAATGCTAGCCAGGTCAAAGGTTAGATCCTAGAAAACATCCAGTTGTTAGGATGAAAACTAAAAAAACAGCCCTTTCTTCCTCATAAAAGCATCAAAAGGTAAGAAATAATTCTTTCCTACCATATAAATATTTGTAGTAAAATACAATCATTCTCATTAGTGAAAGCAATTACAAAGCTACAAAAATTCAATGGAGGGTTCATGAAGAGGTTTTTCCTGTCGCCTTTGGCCTTTGCCCTGGCGGCCATTACCGCGGTACCGAGTCTGGCTGAACAACGTTTGGAGACTATCACCGTTATCGGCGATCCCGAGTCCATTTCGAATTTGCCGGGTTCCGCGCACCTGGTTGATGCTGATGAGCTGGCTGAATTTGAGTATGTAGATATCAACCGCATGATGCGCTCTGTACCGGGTGTATACATCCTTGAGGAGGATGGCTATGGCCTGCGCCCGAATATTGGTATTCGTGGCGCACAGGGTGGCCGCTCTGCCAAGATCTCACTGATGGAAGATGGTGTATTGGTAGCTCCGGCACCTTACTCGGCACCGGAGGCATACTATTTCCCGAGTGCCGGCCGCATGGATGCCATTGAAGTTCTTAAAGGCCCCGCCGCATTGCAATACGGCCCATTTACTGTTGGTGGTGCGGTAAATATGTTGAGCACACCAATCCCAACTTCCAGCCAGGGCATGGTGCAGCTCGAAGCCGGTGAATATGGCGAGACCCGTCTGCACGCCCACTATGGCACTAGCACAGAAAATACCGGCTGGCTGCTGGAGACCCAGCAACAGTATGCTGACGGCTTCCGCGAAATCGATCGCTCGGACAGCGCGGATATTGCTAAAGAAGATTACCTGCTGAAAGGCCGCCTGCAGTCCGATGCGGATGCGACCTATCGCCAGCAGTTGGATATCAAGCTGCAGTACTCCGAAGAGGAGTCAGGCATGAGTTATCTAGGCCTGACGGATGCCGACTTTAACGATGATCCTAATCGTCGTTATGGCATCAGTGCCCTGGATGAAATGCAGAATCGCCACAGCACCGTCCAGCTGAACCACAGCATCGAGTTGAGTGACAACTTTACCTTGCATACCCAGGCTTATTACAACAAGTTTAAGCGCGACTGGTTTAAGGTCAGCGAGGGTGAATTGATAGATGCTGTTAATACCGGCGGCACTGTTGACGGAGTTATAGATCCCCAAGCGGTGTTGGATGGCACTGAGGACTACACCTTTGGTATCAAGCATAACAACCGCGAGTACGAGGCCGAGGGTCTGCAAATCAGTGCCGATTGGCGCTTTAACACTGGTGCTATTGTCCACGAGCTGACATTCGGCCTGCGTCAACATCAGGATGAAGTCGACAGATATCAACCTGTAGAAATTTACAACCAAATTGATGGCCAACTGGTATTTGATAGTGTTGAACTGCCTAGCGCCAGCAATAACCGTATCGAAGAAGCTGAGGCTACCTCGTTCTTTGTTTACGACGATATCAAGCTGAATGATAAGCTGACTCTCACGGCTGTTCTTCGCTACGAGGATGTGGAAACCGAACAGCAGCGCTATGGCGACGCCGATCGTACTGAGAAGGGCAGCTACCGCTCCAATCAGGTGGATGAATGGCTGCCGGGCCTGGGGCTTGTTTACCAGGCCAGTGAGCAGTGGAGCCTGCTGGCAGGAGTGCACCGTGGCTTTGCACCTCCCGGTGCAGGCGCAGCCGATGGCCAGGGCCCGGAGTTATCCACAAACTATGAATGGGGTGCTCGCTTCGATAACGGTAGCGTAAGTGCCGAGTTAATTGCCTTCTACAGCGATTATGAGAATGCTGTGCAGAACTGTTCGGTAGCTGTGGAATGCCCCAATGGTGCTGACAGTGGTACCTACCAGCTGGGTGAAGCAGAGATCAAAGGCTTGGAAGCATCCTTCGGTGGTGAGTGGGTACTTGCAAACGGCTGGGCGGTGCCAATGCGTGCTACCTACACATACACTGACGGAGAGATTTCTGCAGACCAAGACCGAATCAGTGAAGATGATGAAGACTACCTAAGAGCCGGTGATAACCTGCAGGATCTCCCAGAGAATGTCTTTGCTGTATCTGCAGGCCTGGATAGTGGTGCTGCTTGGCGTATAAATCTGACAGCGGCTTACCAAGACGAAATGTGTGTTGACTATGAATGTAACCGAGATGATAGTTCGGAGCAATTAGATTACACTGAGTCTCTGTGGGTTGTGGATGCCGCTGCGCACTACGACTTTAGCGCGGGCCTGACTGGTTACCTGAAAGTGGATAATCTGTTTGATGAGCAGGTGATTATCAGTCGCAGCCCCGATGGTGCTCGTGCTAACCGGCCGCGTACTGCCACTTTGGGTATGAAGTACACCTTCTGATCTCAGCTTCGGCAAAACCACTGGATAAGGAAAACCCCGGCTAGAACCGGGGTTTTTTATTGGGAGGTGTGAGTATCAGCCTACCAGCGGTTTCCACTCAAGTGCGCAAAATGAGCTTTGAGATAGCTCGTTTCGGGGATTGCTGGGTGTACCGGGTGGTCTGCGCCTTGGCCACCACTGGCGAGGATACGTGCATGTCTTCCCAGCCGATGTGCGGCGCCACGGACACAGTCCAGTAACTCGTCTGATTGCAGGTGCATGGAACAGGAAGCACTTACTAACAGTCCATCTTCGCCAAGCAGCCGCATGGCCAACTCGTTGATATGGCGGTAGGCTGACAGCCCGGCCTTGTGATCCTTACGTCTCTTTATGAAGGCCGGCGGGTCCAACACGATGACATCGAACTTTTCCCCATCAGCAACCATAGCCTTGAGCACGTCCAAGGCCTTGCCATGGACAGTGTTGAGCTTATCCACAAGTCCATTGTGATCCGCGTTGACCCGGCACCAGTCCAGGGCCTGTTGTGAAGCATCCACACAAGTTGTGCTGGTGGCACCGTTGGCCAGGGCCTGAACCCCCCAACCGCCGGCGTAGGAAAATAGATCCAATACCCGCTTACCCTTAACCCAGCGGTTAAGTAGCCGCCGATTTTCGCGATGATCGTAGAACCAGCCAGTTTTTTGTCCCTCATGTATCGGTGCAAGCAGAGGAACGCCATTCTCCTCAAAAGGAGCCATCTCTGGGACATCTCCAAAGACAACTTCCTTGACTTGTGGCATTCCTTCTACGGCGCGCCCCTGGTGATCATTGCGAAGTAATATGCCTTCCGGTTGGACTAACTCAATTAACTTATCCACAACCTGCTGTTGAAAGTGTTCCATTCCCCAGTTGCTCACCTGAACAGCCAGGTAATCACCAAACCTATCCACAACCAAACCGGGCAGGCCATCAGAATCCCCATATATCAATCGGTAGCTTGGGTGTTCAAAGTAGCGTTGGCGCAGGCTTAAAGATGATAGTAGGCGCTCACTTATGTCGATTTCGTCGAAACTGGATTTTCTGCTAACTAGACGCCCACAAATCAACTGACTTGGGTTAACAAAAGCAGTACCGAGAAGTTTCCCCTTGCTGTCGTGCACCTGGCACAGGCTGCCAGGCGCTATTCCCTTGAGAGGAGAGCGCTTGGTATCCACTTCATTACTGTAGATCCACAAGTGGCCACGCTTCAAGCGGCGTTCGGCGCCGCGATTCAATAGTAATTCCAGCAAAGGGAATCTCCCTGGGGTTGTGCAAATAGGTGGGCAATTTTGCTTGGCCTGTCATTCAGGTCAAGTAGTAGTCGTTATAAGGAAGTGTGTAACTAACAGACAGATGGGATAAGTTATCCACAAATTTTGGGATGGCGATATAAAAGAATGTGATGTGTGGAAAAGCTGTCGAAGACAATTGCACAGGGAAAGGTACCAGGAGAGATTGCTACCGCCCTTTGTGGCCATTGGGCGAGCTTGATCGTGAATAAAAAACCGGTCAAGGCACAAGGCCTTGACCGGTGTTCAATTTCATAATTCCCGTTATTTCTCAGCGGGGGAAATTATTCTCTACTGAGTGTCCACCATAATCTCAGTTTCAGCGAATACTTGTTCACCGTTGCCATGGCTGAGGATGCCCAAGGCGCGGGTACCCGGTGCTAGCCCCATCCACTCGAGGTTGACATTGCCATTGGTATTCATCTGCGCCTGAGAGGGAGCGGTCAGCTGGGTATTACTGTTATCGCCATTGAGGTTGAAGTTAAACAGGGTAAATGGCGAGGGACCCTCCGCAGTCACATAATCCACTACGAATACTGCATATTGGCCTGCGACGGGGTTAATCAGATCCACAGACTCGGCCGATGTCGGAGAGCCACTAGTGCCCACTTGTGGGAAATCAGGTCCGGGGCCATAGACTTGCAGGTCTAGATCATCGCTGCCACTGCCATCACCCACGTCGGCATCAAACAGGGCGACACGGGCGAGTTCGGTACCCTCGGGGATATCAAAGAAGATCAGTTGGTTACCACCGTCCTCAACAGTGCCGGGGAAGGGGACTCCTTCTGCTAGGCCTTTAATGTCCACCTCGTAATCACCGTTGTAGCCAAAGTTTACGCCCAGGTCCAGGGTGCCATCGGTGCCTTCAGTGTTAACAAGTTGGGAAGTGGATAAGTGAACCGGCCGCACAGCTATCGGGCTGCGCACGTCCTGGCGCGATCCTACCGATTTCCAAGTTAGGTCGCCAAAGACCCACTCGTTCATGGCCGCCTCTTCGGTGACTGTAAAGGTAATTTCAAACTCCGCACTGTCCCCCTCAGTCAAGCGTAAAACCCTGGGATGAACATTGACCTCGATTCCCTCCGGCGCATTTATAGAGGCCCAGTACCACCTTTGGCCGCGAGCCACACTGGTCACCCGGCGTTTAATGGTTTGGCTACTCACCAAGTCACCAATACCGATGGAGGGCAGGTTCAGATCACTGGAATCAAGAGAGTAGCCCAAGGCAGTTAAATCATTACATGTAGTACTATCGATGATTTGCGGCTGGTTTTCGGCACCACATAAAAACGCTAAGTAGTCATTGAGGCCGGCATCGTACACAAGGCCTGGGTTGAATGCCGCTGAGGGCACAATGGCACCTGCGCCAATATCAAAAGGATCAGCACTTTCCGGCCCAAATGACTTGAGGAGATCGTTGCGTGACGTGCTCATCAGAGCTGACTTAGCCATTGCTGGGGACCAGTCGGGGCGAGCTTGTTTAAGCAGCGCCATAATACCGGCAACGTGAGGGCTGGCCATGGAGGTGCCACTTTTGGCGCCGAACAGGCTGCCATCGCTCAATACCGGTGACGTACCCGCAAGTATACCGACACCCGGCGCCGACACGTCCGGCTTGATAATATCGGGCGCGCCTACATTGTAGCCGCGGGAGGAGAAGCTGGCGATTCTGTCCTCGCGGGAAATCTGCAGTTCAGGGTCCAGAATACCATTGGCGCCTGTACTGCTGGCGAGTAGCTCGCCGTCAGCGTAGCGGATCATTACACCGGGAATAGCGGTATCTGGTGCGGACATAACGATGGGGTCTACACGATCTTCAGCAGTGCCGTCGTTATACACTACGATAGCCACGGCGCCGGCATCTGCAGCATTGTTATATTTGTCGGTAAAGGAACAGCCTCCGCGCCTTACCAGGGCAATCTTGCCCTCCATGGTATCTGGATTACTGAGTACAGAGCAGGCTTCCAGAGGCTCGCTGACTGCGATTGGGGCTGAAAGTAGACCGCTATCTTCTAGCGTTACCGAACCATTGCCTTCGCGCGCATCGTATGTACCAGCGATTGCTTCTGGCGTGTCTACCTGTAAGGCGGTACCAAAGCTCTGGTCATCTTCAGCTGCAGCCACCGCGGTGATCCAGGGAACCCCTGAAGGAGTACCCATAGTGCGTGGACCGGGGCCATTATTGCCGGCGGAAGTTGCGACAAATACACCGGCATCGGCGGCGAATAGGAAGGCGATATCGTCCGCATTGGTAAAGACGGTGCTTGAACCACCGACAGAGAAATTAATTACATCGACACCGTCGGCCACGGCTTCGTCAATGGCTGCCATGGAGTCGGCAGAAGAACAGCCGCTATCATCTGGGTCTGGTGCATCCCAACACACCTTGTATGCAGCAACTCGCGCACGCGGTGCCATGCCGGTGAGGGTTTTCCCGTCCGGGGTTACTACGCCATAGTTACCTGCGGCAGTGGTCGCGGTGTGAGTGCCATGTCCGTCTGCATCGCGTGCGGACAGGAATTCATAATCCGCCAAGGTATTACTGGAGAGGAAAGCGTCAGAGAAGGACTTAGCTTTGATCAGTTTGTTGTTGCAGGTAAACCCCGCGTCATCTGGATTGAACTCGGTATTGCCGAATTCACAGCCCTCACCGATAAACGATGCAGGAACAGGCCCGTAGGCAATGTTTCTACCGCGATTACCCTGCTGCGGAGTAGGAATATCGGCGAGGCTTGGGTGCTCAGGATGGATACCAGAGTCGATGACTCCCACCACCATATCTTCACCAGTGATGCCCCACAGCCAGGGACTGGGAATACGAGTCAAGCCGAGGAAGTCCGCGGTGGAATCTGTGTGCATCTTGAGTAGACGGTCTTCCCAGACCCCTCTCACATCTTTGTGGTTGCGTAATGCTTCGGCTTCCTTCTCACTCATTACTGCGGCGAAACCGTTAAAGGCAGCCTCATACTCATGGACTTTGCGTGCGCTGGGAACCGCGGAGAGTACTTGCTGACGGCGGGACTTTAGGAAGTTGGCATAGTGACGGTAGCTACTACTGCGTGGATCGAGTTTGCGTCGTACACTGGGTTTAGTCGCGGAGAGCCCAGGAATGGTGCCACTGTAGGAGGAGAGCGGTTCTCCATCTAGCTGGACAATAAAGAGCTTTTTGTGTTTTTCCAGACTGGGGGTGAGCGTATCTCTGGGACTTTCAGCAAAGCTGCTAGCTGAAACCAGCACTCCCGCGAGAATAGAGGAAATTATTTTTTTTTTCATTGAGATATCCCATTTTTATTTTTTGTGGCAGGTGGGCTTTAGCATGAAGGAGGACTCTCCGCTGCACAAAAAAATAATAGAACTAAGAGATCAGCGGTACCAAAAAGTGATGCCTTCAAGCTGGGTCCATCCATCGTGTAGCGGAAATCAGCTTAACGAAGCTGAACAGGCCCATCCTCCTATATGCTTTTAAAGGAATATGTGGTGTAACTCAATGAACTGCCATTGAATTTAATACTTCGCATTAATTTAAATACAAAAGAATGAGAAAGAAAGGCAGTTAAATTATTTAAGACTAATAAACGAAATTAGATCTGGCTCTTTGTGGAGCCCGGGGAGTTAGCCCAATCGCAGCTTAAGTAATCCTGAAATAGCTGACTGTCCGCGTCTTTGTAGTTATTCGAAAAAATTATAATATAGAGTATGTTTCATTTGTGACATCTCCGAGTATGGAGTATGGAGTATGGAGTATGGAGTATGGAGTATGGGGACATGAGCAGTTACATATTTTAAATTACAGCCTCATGTCCTGCGTTTCCCCAACATCCGCGTGTCACTAAAATTTTGGGAGTGGTTGGAATTATGACCATTGTTGTAGCCCATCCATATATCCGCTATAGCAGCGGCATTCGGGCAAGAGGCGATTCTGTGCGTCGTCAAATAGATAAAACCAGAGAGTTTGCAGAAACTCATGGATTAGATTTTGATGATGACTTAGGGCTTCATTACCTTGGTGTAAGTGTATTTAGGGGAAACAATCTTGAAAGTGAGCAGCAGAGGCGTTTTATAAGTCTTGTCAAAAAACGGAATAGTTGAAAAGGGAGCTTACTTCTTAGTAGTGAATTTTGATCGATTCTCATGCCTAGAGGTAAGGATAACGTTGAGCCCATTTCTTCAGTTGGTCAATTATGGAATCAACATGGCAGTAATCGATAATAATAAAATTCACAATGATCAAGATAACTTTAATGTAGATTTATACAACAGATATTACGTATGAAGACACACAAATTTAATTCTGCCTATATGTCCATTTAAAAATTTCATAGAATGAAGTTTTTTTATGCCTAGATTACTAGGTGCCTATATTGCTAATAGATTAATACGATGAAGACCGAAAAGGATTTCAATATTTCTGATATAAGAAATATTGAACTTGATTTATGTAGAAATGGTAATGCATCACAGCCCAAATTTACCCATAAGGATGGGAATATACGACCTCTTAATTCGAAATTAGTTAAAGATGTTCATACAGGAATCATTTACTACTGGGGCAGAAGGAAAGAATACACTGCACTCGAGACGCGCTGTGAATACATCCCTGTAAGCTCGTAATCGGCATCCATGCCTCATATGATCCCGAGCGCAGTGTATTCTTTCCTTCCCCCTTTTTAATATTTTGAGCCATCTCATGCTGGAGTATCCGCCAATGAAGTTATTGATGGTGGTAAAAATAGATGGAAAATTACGAAAAATAGTGTAATTCCATCGGGGGTGACGATAGCTGTGGATAAGATAAATGAAGGGCATTTTCACATAATCGCAACCAGACGTATGAAACAAAGTGAATATATTCAGAAAATTGAACAGATGTTCGAAAAGGCTACGAAAGTAATCAATGTGGCAGCTGAATTAGAGTTAAACAAGAAAAAGTTAGAATTTAATCAGGACCTGATAGCTAATAGGAGATCCAAACGGTGAGTAAAGATAGTGTGGAAATATACTGGGCTGAATGTAAAAAAACCGGTCGAGGCATTAAGCCTCGACCGGTTTCTAATAACTGAATTCCCTCATTAATTAATGGGGGAATTAATCTCTACTGGGTGTTTACCATAATCTCGGTTTCAGCGAATACCTCTTGACCGTTGCCATGGCTGAGAATTCCCAGGGCACGGGTGCCGGGGGCAAGATCCATCCATTCTAGTTTGATATTGTCGTTGCTACCCACTTGCGCCTGGGAAGGCGCTGTCAGTTGAGTATTGCCGTTGTCACCGTTCAGGTTGAAATTAAACAGGGTAAATGGTGTAGGGCCCACTGCAGAGGCATAGTCCACTACATGCACCGCATACTGGCCTGGGGTGGGATTAAGCATGGTGACAGACTCGGCGGAAGTCGGAGATGTACTGTCGCCCACTTCTGGGCCGTTAGGGCCGGGACCATAGACGGTTATATCAAGATCATCGCTGCCACTACCGTCACCAACATCGGCATCAAAAAGGGCAATACGGGCCATTTCAGTACCTTCGGGGATATCGAAATAGATCACTTGATTAGCCTGATCTTCGATACTGCCGGTCACTGCCACACCTTCAGCCAGGCCGTTGATGCTGGCTTGGAAGTTGCCGCTATAGCCAAACAATACCCCCAGGTCCAGGACACCATCAATACCTTCTACATTTACTAACGCGGAAGTAGACAAGGGGGTGGGTCGCACTGCGATTGGACTGCGTACATCCTGGCGGGCACCTACGGATTTCCAAGTTAAGTCACCGAAGACCCACTTGTTTATAGTGGCAGTGTCAGTAGTACTGAAGGTAACCTCAAATTCCGCACTTTCCCCTTCTTTAAGATGCAGGACTTTCGGGTGGACACTCACTTCAATGCCTTCTGGAGCATTTACCGTGGCCCAGTACCATCTTTTACCAGGAGCTACACTGGTGACTCGACGTTTGATTGTCTGGGTGCCTACTAACTCACTAATACCGATGGAGGGCAGATTTAGGTCGCTGGAGTCCAGAGAGTAACCCATGGAAACCAACTCCTCACAGGTTGCGGGTTCGAGAATCTGTCGTTGATACTCGGCGCCACACAGGAATGCCAAGTAGTCATTTAAGCCGGCATCATAGACCAAACCTGGGCGGAAGGCGGCGGAGGGCACAATAGCACCGGCCCCCATATCGAATGGGTCTGCAGCTTCAGGACCGAAAGATTTCTGCAGGTCGCTGCGTGCGGTGGTCATTAGTGCGGACTTCGCCATTGCTGGAGACCAGTCTGGGCGAGCCTGCTTGAGCAGAGCCATAATACCGGCCACATGAGGGCTGGCCATGGAGGTGCCGTTTAGGGATTCAAACAGGCTGCCGCCGCTTAACACCGGCGAAGTACCTGCGAGGATACCGACCCCCGGTGCTGCGACATCCGGTTTAATAATATCTGGTGCACCAACGTTATGGCCGCGGGAGGAGAATTCGGCAATTCGATCCTCACGGGATACCTGCAGCTCTGGATCAAGAATTCCGCTAACACCAGAGGTAGCGGCAATAAGCTCTCCGTCTTTGTAGCGGATCATTACACCTGGGATAGTGGTATCCGGAGCAGACATCGGGAGTGGATCCATGCGGCCATCGTCAGCCCCATCGTTGTACACTACGATAGCCACGGCACCCGCATCAGCGACATTGTTGTATTTACTTGTGAAGGAGCAGCTGCCGCGTTTTACCAGAGCAATCTTGCCTTCCATTGCTTCGGGATTGCCCAGCGCGGAACAGGCTTCCAACGGCTCGCTTACAACGATAGGCCCTGATAAAAGGCCGCTATCCTCGAGGGAGACAGGTCCACCACCTTCCATCAATTCATAGGTACCAGCAATAGCCTTGGGTGCATCGACTTGGAGTACAGTTGCGAAGCTTTGGTCGTCCTCAGATGCCGCTACTGCAGTGATCCAGGGAACGCCGGAGGGCGTACCCATGGTACGTGGGCCGGGACCATCATTGCCTGCGGAAGTCGCAACAAATACGCCTGCATCGGCGGCGAAGAGGAAGGACATATCTCGAGCACCGGTAAATACGGTGCTATCACCGCCCACCGAGAAGTTGATTACGTCCACTCCATCGGCTACAGCTTCGTCAATGGCCGCCATAGAATCAGATGAATAACAGCCGCTGTCATCTGGATCTGGTGCATCCCAGCAAACTTTATATGCAGCAATTCGCGCTCTGGGTGCCATACCGGTAAGGGTCTGGCCATCCGGGGTTACCACGCCATAGTTTCCGCCGGCGGTAGTGGCAGTGTGAGTGCCGTGTCCGTCTGCATCCCGCGCGGACATAAACTCGTAGTCTGCCAAAGTATTGTATTCGAGGAAGGACGCATTGAAGGCCTTGGCCTTGATCAATTTATTATTACAGGTAAAGACGGCATCATCGGGGTTGAACTCGGTATTACCAAAGTCACAGCCCCCGCCGATAAAGGATTCGGGAACCGGTCCGTAGGGAATATCAATTCCGCGATTGCCCCGGCGAGGAGTTGGGGTATCGGCAAGGCTCGGGTGCTCGGGGTGAATGCCTGAGTCAATTACGCCAATAACAATATCCTCACCGGTAACACCCCAGAGCCAGGGGCTGGGAATCTGGGTCAGTCCGAGAAAGTCCGCGGTGGAATCCGTGTGCATCTTGAGCAGCTGGTCTTCCCAAACACCTTTTACATCTTTATGAGCGCGTAGCGTCTCAGCTTCTTTTTCACTCATTACCGCAGCGAATCCATTAAAGGCTGCTTCGTACTCATGTACTTTACGAGCACTGGGAACAGCAGAGAGCACACGTTGGCGACGGGTTTTCAAAAAGTTGGCATAGTGGCGGTAGCTGCTGCTACGAGGATCCAGCTTTCGCTGCAAAGCCGGCTTGGTGGCAGAGAGGCCTGGGATAGTACCGCGATAAGCAGAGAGCGGTTCTCCATCCAATTGAACAATGAACACTTTTTTACGCTTTTCCAGATTCGGAAAGTGTGTACTGTTAGGTGTGTCTGCAAAGCTGCTAGCTGAGGCCAGCATCCCCGCCAAAAGCGAGGAAATAATTTTTTTCTTCATTGTAAATTCCCATTATTTTTTTACGGGCAGGACTAAGTGTGAATAAATAATTTTCGCTAGTTATAAATTTATAAAAAAATTTTATAAATAAAGGGATGAGAAATTATAGTTTTTCAAACTACGCCCAATTTCTGCCTTGCCGATCAATCCAGAAACCAAGATAGATAAGCCCACCCTGCGATAAGCTTTTAAAGGAAAATGCCGCCTAACTCAATAAACTAGCGCCAGAATTAACCATTAGTAAAATTTAAATGTAAAGCAAATGGATAAACGACAGCTTGGACATTTAAGTCCAACAGGTTAATTTCTATTTTTTATCTTGTAGTGAAAAAAAGAGAGAGTGGCTGTATTAATAATTATTTGTTTAAAAAAAATTCAGAGAATTGAGTTAGATCGCCGAATACTGCAGTATCGCTGAGGCGACGGTCAGGATTCTGGATTAATGCCTGTAAAGTTTCTTTGCCTTTGCCTGTTTGTACCAACACAGGTTTACAGCCTTTTTCCAGAGCCAGTTGTAAGTCCGTTAGCTTGTCGCCAATCAGATAGCAACCGTGCAGGCTGGTATCGAATTCCGCCTCTATAGCATCGAGTAGGCCCGCCAGGGGCTTTCGGCAACGGCAATTGTCCTCAGGGCCGTGGGGGCAGTAAAAGATAGCAGCGATCTCGCCGCCGGCGTCTTCCACCAGATTTCGCATTTTGGCGTGCATCGCCTCCAGGTCATCCAGGTCAAATTGGCCCAAGGCCAGGCCGCTCTGGCTGGTTGCAATGACCAGTTGGTGGCCGGCCTGACTGAGCGCAGCCAGCGCCTCAATACTGCCGGGCAGAGGCTGCCACTCGTCTGCCGATTTCACGAAATAGTTGGGGTTTTGGTTGATCACTCCGTCGCGGCCGAAAATGATAATTGCCATATGCGTCTCCCTGTATCGTTGAACCGGGGCTCGGTGCCCCGGTTCAATTCGCCATTACTTGGCAGGAACCAACAGGGAAATGTCGGCAACTTCGAGGAACAGTGCGCGCAGCTGGGCCAATAGGGCCAGGCGGTTATTGCGCAGTTGTTCGTTGTCGCTCATCACCATTACGTGGTCGAAGAAGTTGTCCACGGTCTCGCGAAGACCTGCCAAGCCGGCGAGGCCTTCGGCGAAGAGCGCATCTTGATACAGCGGCTCCACCTCAGAACGGGCAACTTGTACCGCAGCGAATAGGGCCTTCTCTGCCTCCTCCTGTAACAATGCCTCATCGACATTGCTCGGCACGGCGGATTCCAGTTTGGCAAGGATATTCGAGACGCGCTTGTTGGCTGCTGCCAGGGCGCCAGACTCAGGCAGCTGGCTGAAGGCGTTTACCGCATGCACGCGGTTGTCGATATCCAACGGGCGAGACAGCTTGCGCGCGGCAACCGACATAAATACCTCGGCGGCAATACCCTGGTCCTCGTAGCGGGCTCGGAAGCGCTCCAGCACATATTGCAGGGTCTGCTCTACCACCTTGTCGTACTCCCCCAGGGCGGTGCGCGGGTAATTATCGCGGGCCAGTTCCAGGAGCTCGCGCAGGTCCAGGTCGAGACGCTTTTCCACCAGGATACGGATAATGCCCAGGCTGGCACGGCGCAGGGCGAATGGATCGCGGGAGCCACTGGGAGGCTGGCCGATACCAAAGATACCCACCAAGGTATCCAGACGATCTGCGAGGGCGATGACAGTGCCGGTTTCGCTGGCGGGCAGCTCGTCTCCGGCAAACTTGGGCATGTACTGCTCGTACATAGCCTTGGCCACATTTAATGGCTCGCCGTCGTTTTCCGCATAGTAGTAGCCGGCGATACCCTGCATATCGGCAAACTCGAACACCATCTCGGTAACCAGGTCCGACTTACACAGGCGGCCGGCGCGCTCGGCCCAGTCGCCGTTACTGCCGGTTTTCTCGGCGATGGTGCGCGCCAGGGCGGACACCCGCTCAGTCTTGTCGTAGACGCTGCCCAGGTGTTGCTGGAAGACGATTTGGCGCAATTTTTCGCGGCGCGATTCCAGGCTGGTCTTCTTGTCAGTTTCGAAGAAGAAGGCGGCATCGGCCAGGCGCGGGCGGATTACGCGCTCGTTGCCGTGGATAACCTGGGCGGCATCCTGGCTTTCGATATTGGATACAGTGATAAAGAAAGGTAGCAGCTGGCCGTCTTCATCTACCACGTGAAAATACTTCTGGTGCTCCTTCATGGAGGAGATCAGGGCCTCAGCGGGCACATCAAGGAAGCGCTCTTCGAATCGGCCAGTGAGGGCTACAGGCCACTCCACCAGCGCAGTCACTTCGTCGAGCAGCTCATCGTCGATTACCGCTTCACCGTTAACGTTATTGGCCTCGGCGATGACCTGAGCGCGAATGGCTTCGCGGCGCTCGGCGAAGTCGGCCATTACGTAGCCGGGCTCACGCAGTACTTGTGCATAGTCGTGGGCGGAGTGGATTTCCAGCTCACGGTTACAGTGGAAGCGATGACCACGGCTGGTGTTACCGGCCTTTAAGCCGAGTACTTCTCCATCCACCACTTTGTTGCCGAACAGCATGACCAACCAGTGCACCGGACGCACAAATTCCTCGCGGCGCGCACCCCAGCGCATACGCTTGGGGATGGGCAACTGAGCCAGTGCTTTCTCAACGGTGCCCGCCAACAGGGATTCAGTTTCAGCACCTTTCTGTTCGCTGAAAAAAGCCAGGCGCTCCCCTTTATCGGTCTCTTTCCGTCCCAGCTGTTCAACGGTTACGCCGTTGCTGCGGGCGAAACCCTCTGCGGCTTTGCTGGGCTTGCCCTCTTTGTCGAAGGCGGCTTTGAGGGCCGGGCCCAGCTTTTCAATTTGCTTGTCCTGTTGTTTGTCCGCCAAGCCGAAAACCGCCACTGCCAGGCGGCGGGGAGCCGCGTAGGCTTTTACTTCGCCAAATGACAACTCGGCGCCTTTGAGGCCTTGGGTAATACCTTCGGCGAAAGCGCTCATCAATTTGTGTAACGCCTTGGGTGGCAGCTCTTCGGTGCCCAGCTCTACCAGAAAATCCTGAGCCATTACTGCTTCTCCTCTTGCTCGATGTTTTCCGCCAGAATATCCGCACGCAGTGTCTCATCCGCCAGCGGGAAGCCTAAGGCGCGGCGCGCATCGTAGTAGGCTTGGGCTACCGCGCGGGCCAGGGAGCGCACGCGCAGAATATAGCGTTGGCGCTCGGTGACCGAGATGGCGTGGCGCGCGTCCAGCAAGTTGAAGGCGTGGGAGGCTTTCATCACCTGCTCATAAGCGGGCAGTGGTAAGCCCAGCTCGATCAGGCGTGTACTCTCACGCTCGCAGTGATCGAAGGTAGCGAACAGGAACTCCACATCGGCGTGTTCGAAGTTGTAGTGGGACATCTCCACTTCGTTTTGGTGGAAAACATCGCCGTAGGTAACGGGGCTGCCGTCCGGGTTGCGGGTCCACACCAGGTCGTAGATGGACTCGACACCCTGCAGGTACATAGCGATACGTTCGAGTCCGTAGGTAATCTCACCAGTAACCGGGTAGCACTCTAGGCCGCCCACCTGCTGGAAGTAGGTAAACTGGGTTACCTCCATTCCATTCAGCCAAACTTCCCAGCCGAGGCCCCAGGCACCCAGGGTTGGGGATTCCCAGTTGTCCTCGACAAAACGGATATCGTGGATAGCCGGATCCACGCCCATGGCGCGTAGGCTGTCGAGGTACAATTCCTGAATATTGTCTGGGGACGGCTTCATCACTACCTGATATTGGTAGTAGTGCTGCAGACGGTTGGGGTTCTCTCCATAGCGGCCATCGGTGGGGCGGCGGCAGGGCTGTACATAAGCCGCATTCCAGCTTTCTGGCCCTATGGCGCGTAGGAAGGTGGCCGGATGAAAGGTGCCAGCACCCACTTCCATATCCAGAGGCTGTAGAATGACGCACCCTTGGCGCGCCCAATAATCCTGAAGGGCAAAAATAAGCCCCTGAAAGGTACTGAGATCGTATTGCTTGGACACCGCTATCTCCGGATCAGTATCTGCTGTGGGCAAAGGGACGCAATTATAGCGGTAGCGGCTGTCGCGCTTAAAGCGTTGTGACCTCGCCGCATGATTTGAATCGCCATACTTGGCATTAGGGCCGCCTGACGGCGCCAATTTTGTATAGGAAGTAGTTACTTTGGATATTAAGGGGCACTTGGTTGCAGGTGCACTGAAACTGATGGGCAGGTTACCGCTGTCCTGGTCGCGGCGCCTGGGGCGTATCGCAGGCAAGCTGGCTGTTCTGCTGCGTAGCGAGGGCTTGCGTCTGAGTAGAATCAACCTGGCACTGTGTTACCCGGCGATGAATCCCAAGCAGCGGGAGAGGCTGGCACGGGAAAGTGTAGTGAATACCGCCATCACCGGTTTCGAAATAGCCAGTATTTGGCATCACCCCTGGGCCACCAATGAAAAAGCCATATTGCAGGTCCGCAATCAACACCTGTTATTCCAAGGGGAAGGGGACGGTTACGGTACGCTAGTATTGATGCCGCACACGGGCAACTGGGAAATTTTTGGCATGTACCTGGCTGCCATGGGGCCCTCCATGGCCTTGTACCAACCACCGAAAATTGCCGAGTTGGACCCGGTGATTCGCGGTGGCCGCGAAAAGACAGGAGCAAAAATGGTACCTACCAATATTCACGGTGTGCGTTCATTGCTCAAGTGTTTGAAAGCAGGTCATGTGGCCATGGTATTGCCGGATCAGGAACCGGATATGGGCGGTGACTTTGCCCCTTTTTTCGGGCGCCCAGCATTGACTATGACTCTCGCTCACAATCTGCTGCAACGCACTAAATGCCATGTGGTTTTCGGCTTCGGTAAGCGCGTAGAGGGAGGGTTTGAGTTGGTTTTCCTCCCGGCAGAGAATGCAATTCACAGTGAGGAACAGAAGGTTTCCCTGGCGGCGATGAATCGCGGTGTGGAAGCTTGTATTGCCCAGGCACCGGAGCAGTATCAGTGGGAGTACAAACGCTTCCGCAAACAGCCGGAGGGTAAAAGTAAAATTTACCGTAAGAAAAAATAGGGCCGCCTCGTGGCAGCCCTTTTCTGATTCAATACAGTCTCGGTTTTAAGTTGCGTGGCGAAAGGCCACTATGACCGGCATACGTGCCGCGCGCCAGGCGGGAAAAAAGCCGCTGACGAAGCCGATGACCAGTGCAAGTATGGCACCTTGCAGGAATAGGTCTGGGGACATCTCGAAACTGAACACCACCTGGGTAAAGCTACCCCCCAGGGTAGAAGTGTTGAGTCCATCGAAGAAGATAAATGCCGCCAACGAGCCCAACAGTCCGCCTGTCACTGCCAGTACCATGGCTTCGGCAATCGTACCGCAGAAGGCGGAGAAGTTACTGAAGCCGAGCGCACGCAGAGTGGCAATTTCCTTAGCGCGATCCGCCACCGAGGTGTACATGGTATTGAGCGCACCTGCGAGTGCGCCGAGAGCCATCACCGCGCTGATAATCCAACCGAAAGTGGCGATGTACTGTAATTGCTTGCCCTGGCTGGCGAAATACTCTTGTTCGGTTTGGATATCCAAGTTCAGGCGAGGTTCCCGCTCAATAGTTTCTTTCAGAGGCCCCAAGTCACCGTCATTTTCCAACTTCGCCCGGATCGACTGATAGCTGTTACCGCGGTTGTAATGACTCTGGATAATTTTGATATCTGCCCACAATTCACTTTCAAAAATATTTCCGCCAGTGGAAAACACACCAACTACAGTCCACAGATTTTTGCCAAAACGCACTTCCTTACCAATTTCAAAGCCATCAAACTCCCTGAGCACCCCTTGCCCAACTACCATTTCATTAGTGCCAGGAGTAAACATACGGCCCTCTACCAAACGCATATTGGTACGCATATTCATGCCGGTTTTATTGAGACCTCGTAAAGGAATATTGGCCTCGGTACCGGTAGATTTCTTGATGCCATCAACAATTACATAGAGCTCCGGCGAAATCAGCGGGCCACTGCTGTCGTGTGTGATCCCCTCAGACTCTCCAATCAGGTTGACTTGCTCTTGCTGGATGACTGAATTGATCTCGCTCGAGGAGCTTTTACGCATCAGGATAGCGATTTGACTAGAGCCAGCTCCGCGCATGGTTTCCTCAAAGCCCTTGGCCATGGCGAGAAACGCCAGCAATATTGCTACCACTACAGCCGAGGCTAATACCATGGCCAGCGACATCCACAAGCGCCGGCGCAAGCTGCCCAGGTTCATCAGGGTGACCGAAACTATTTGTGCAATTAGAGAACCCATTCTTTTTCCTCCATACAGGAGCTTGTTGCGATACCCAATTGCAAGAGGGTCACAACAGGGTTGAATTTCAGACGCTTCACTGTTGACGGTTAAATGCCGTGACGATATTTAGCCGCAAGGCGTTAAACGCAGGCAGTAGTCCGGTAATTATGCCAAGCAGTAACATAAAAATCAGAGCTTCTAAGGCAATATGACTGTCGAGAACTAGATTCGGGAGAAATCTTGCGAAAAAACTCTTTGTGCCTTCCAATAGCATCCAGGCGGCCGCCAAGCCAGAAAGCCCGCCGATTAATGCGATTAATATCGACTCGGACAATACCATACGAAAAATACGTGGGCTGGAAAAGCCCAGGGTTTTCAGTACAGCAATCTCTCCCGTGCGTTCACGAATAGCCAGGGCCATAGTATTGCCAACCACTACCAAAATGGTGAAAAAAGCGGTAAACACCACGGAGAAAATAATCAGGCCAATATTGCCTATTTGCTCAATAAAGGCTTTATTAAAAGCTTTCTCGGTGCTGGTGTCGGTCTCATTTTGAGAGTTGGCAAAATTGTCATCGATAGTTTTCGCAACTTTTTCATTCAGGCCCGGATCATCGGTGGTAAGTGCCATCCAGCCTATCCAGTTATCACCAAATGTTTGGGTTTCTATAAAGTACTTGTAATGAAATACCATATGTCGTGTATCGTATTGCTCAGTATTTCCCCTAAAGATTCCTGAAACTACCAACTCCCAAGTATTGCCTCCATCTCTATGGGAAAAAATTGTGGAGGAAATAGGGATTCTATCGCCAACTTTCCACCCATTAATTTGCGCGAGTTTTTCACCGACCAGGGCACCCTGGCGATTATTAAACCAAGCTTGTTTTTGTTGGTCATCTATGATGATTTCTTCGTAGACGCGCAAATAAGTCTGCGGATCTACAGCAAATGAAGCAATTTGATTGCTCGGTTCCTGATAGAAACCACCGAACCAATTAAGATGGGTAATATCTTTGACTCCCTCAAAGTTAGCTGCTTTTTGGTAGTAGGAGAGAGGTAAGGATTGGGTAAAGTTAATCCGGTTAAAAACTACCAGGCGATTATCTGCAGAAAGATTTATGGTGGAATTTAACGCATATTGCAAACTGGTAACCGCGCCAAAAATCAGGAAGGCAATAAATATTGCGAAACAGGTGAGGAACAACCTCAAAGGCTTCCTCGTCATGTTTTTATAAATTAAATAGAGATCGTTCATGCCACAATTTCCCTCTGCACAAATTGTCCCTTATCGAGATGCAGAGTGCGCTTTGCGTATTTGGCTGCGGCAGGGTCATGGGTCACCATAACAATAGTTTTGCCGTGATCCCGGTTGAGCAGCTGCAGCATTTCCAGAATTTCATCGGCGGTCGCGCGATCCAGATCACCAGTGGGTTCGTCACAGAGTATCAGTTTTGGATCGGATACTATGGCCCGGGCAATGGCGACCCGTTGCTGCTGGCCACCGGACATTTCGCTGGACATATGCTTGGCGCGGTCACTCAACCCCACTAAAGCAAGGGCGGTCTCTACATTTTTACGGCGCTGGGCCTTAGACAGTTTGGTCAGTAGCAGCGGTAATTCCACATTACGCTGAGCGTTTAACATAGGCATCAGATTATAGAACTGGAAAATAAAGCCGATATTTTCCGCTCGCCAGCGAGTCAGGGCACTTTCACTGAGGAAATCAATACGCTTGCCATCAAACCAAACCTCGCCGCCACTGGGTTGGTCAACACCGCCAAGCATATTCAGTAGGGTGGTTTTGCCGGACCCGGATGGCCCCATAATGGCGACAAAATCCCCACGTGCAATTGTCATATTGAGGTCGTCAAAAATAGAAATTTTTTCCTTACCTTTGACAAAATTTTTGCTGATATTTTTTAATTGAAACAACACATCTTCTGACATCTCCAAATTCCTCTTATAAGAATAAGCTCATTGATGCTGTAGTCTGTGCCGCTAGAGAGAAGCCTCCTCTTCGGCGAGAAATCCCACTTTTATCCCCATATCCGGCAGAATACGCGGATCTTTATTATCAATACTGATTCGTACACGCACAGTGGCCTTGGCACGATCGGCAGTTGGAATAATGGCGACCACTGTGGCTGGAATATCCCACTCAGGATAGGCATCGAGGTTGGCACTGACTTTTTGTCCGGCGGAAACCCGGCCGATAAAAGCTTCGTTAACATCCACCTCTATTTCCAGGGAGTTCATATCCACAATGGTGCAGATACCGGTGCGGGTAAAGCCGCCGCCGGCGGAACTGGGTGCGACAATCTCGCCGGGTTGCGCATTTTTTTGGGTGACTATGCCAGCGAAGGGGGCGCGGATAATATGATCCTCCAGTCGCTCTCGCTGACGCTCGGCTTCCAGTTTGGCCACTTCTATATTAGCGCGTGCACTCTTCAGATCTGCCTTCAGGCTTTCCACGCTGGACTCACTCTGGGTCAGCTGCGCTTTGCTGGAATAATTTTTATCACGCAACCCGGCAAAGCGTCGGTACTGCCGTTCCGCCTCCTTGAGCCGGGCATGAATACTGGCTTCCTGTGCTTGCAATACCTGGATTTGTGCCTGGGCAAAATCCAGGCTCACTCGCGCCTTGGCATCGTCCAGACGCGCCAAGACCTGTCCTTGTTGTACCTGCATGCCCTCTTCCACATCCACGGTACTGATCAGGCCCATGACTTCAGCGGAAACGGTGGCCATACGGCGGGCGGTGATATAACCAGAGGCGTTGAGCACGGTCTCAGCACGCTCGCTGGTGACGGCAACAGGTGTTGTAATGGACACTACCTGCTCAGGCTCGACAGTGGGTTGATCGTCGGCCATCAGGGTGGCACCGGTAAAACCGATAACCACACCGGCGATGGTACCAATAGAGGCCGCCAATAGGGTTTTACGAGGCGTTGAAGGTGTTTCGGAAACCGTATCCCGGTCAATTTTTAACTGACCGAGCAGCTCACTGGTGTTTCTGCTCATACAGCCATGTTCTTATTGGTTACTTCCTGTAGAAGACAACTTTGACAGAAACTAAAAAATATTGCTATTCGATATCGTTACTAGGAACAACTGGTACTTTAGTGGCGCCAAAATGCCGGGGTAAGCAATACAAGCAGAGTGAAAATTTCCAGGCGTCCCATCAGCATAGCCAGTATCAGGAACCACTTGGCCACTTCATTGACTGCGCCATAATGGGAGGCCGCATCTCCCAGGGCCGGGCCGATATTGCTGAGGCAGGATGCGACGGTGGTAACTGCGGTGACAAAATCCTCGCCGGTAGCGATCACAATAATGGAGAGAATAAAAAACGACAGTACATAGACGGCGAAAAATCCCCATACCGCGTCTGTTATCCGGTTCGGCACAATCTTGCGGTTAATCTTAATCGGGATTACCGCGTTGGCGTGCACAAGTCGGTTTAGCTCGCGCAGGCCGGATTTCAAAATCAACATACCGCGCACTACCTTGATACCACCGGAGGTGGAGCCGGCACAGGCACCCAGAATACCCAGCAGCAATAGCGCATAAGGTAGAAATACGGGCCATGCAGAAAAATTCTCAGAGGCGAAGCCCGCGGTAGTGCTGATGGAAACTACTTGGAAAAAACCATGTAAAAGGCTGTTGCCGGGGGAGAAAATATTTAATATCCACAGGTAGCAGCTGATCAGCAGTCCAGCGCCAAGAATTAGCATTACGTAGAAACGAAATTCGGAATCGCGCCAGTAGTGCTTGATGGTTTTATTGCGGAAAGCGTAAAAATGCAGTCCGAAGTTGATCGCCGCAGTGAACATAAACAAGATGCAGATCACCATAATCGCACGGTTGTGCGCGTAGAAGCCCATACTGGCATCGTGCGTAGAGAAACCGCCGTTGGCCACGGTTGAAAAAGCATGACCAACGGCGTCGAAAACGGTCATGCCGGCCCACCAGTAACCGATACCACACAGGATAGTGAGGATCACATAAATCACGATCAACGCTCGCGCCGTCTCGGCGATACGCGGTGTTAATTTGGTGTCTTTCACCGGTCCGGGAATTTCCGCTTTGTAGAGCTGCATGCCACCAATACCGAGCATGGGCAAGATCGCCAGCGCGATTACAATTACGCCAATACCGCCAAACCACTGTAGTTGTTGACGGTAGTAAAGGATCGCCGGAGGCAGAGAGTCCAAGCCGGTAATTACCGTAGCACCGGTGGTGGTGAGTCCCGAGATGGATTCAAATATGGAGTCGGTAATACTTAAATCCGGTTGGGGACTGATAATAAAGGGTAGGGCGCCGAAGCTACCGAGAATCAACCAGAACAGCGAAGTCACCACAAAGCCGTCGCGGGTGCGCAGATCCTGGCGCAGGTCATGCACGGGCAGCCACATAAACAGGCCAGTAATCAGAGTAATTGCAAAAGCGGCGACAAAGGCGCTGTGTGTGTCGTCGTCATACCATAAGGATACGGCGATCGGCGGCAGCAGCGTCAGGCTGAACACCGTCAGGAGAATTCCAAAAACTCGCGCAATTACCGCAATTCGCATTGGCGCCTATCAGCCTGTTATCTGAAGTTACTTTATCTGGACGGCGGAGATAGTGATCGCCGGAGTTATAAATAAGATCTAGATTTTAAAAAAAGCCGAAACCCACTTGGAACAGCTGTTCAACATGGCGTGTCTGGCGGCGATCCACCAGGAATACAATCACGTGATCGTCACTCTGCACAACTACATCGTCATGGGCCATCAATACTTCGCTGCCATTTTCTGTCTCGCGCACAATAGCGCCGATAGACGCTCCCTCGGGCAAATCGATATCCTCGATCTTTTTTCCTACTACCTTGGAGGTGCGTTCGTCACCGTGTGCCACGACTTCGATAGCCTCGGCAGCGCCGCGGCGCAGGGAGTGTACATTGACCATATCTCCACGACGCACATGGGTAAGCAGGCTGCCAATGGTGTTTTGCTGCGGGGAAATTGCAATATCAATCTCGCCGCCCTGCACCAAGTCGACATAAGCTCGGTTGTTGATCAGGGTCATGACTTTACGCGCACCCAGGCGCTTGGCCAGCAGCGATGACATGATATTAGCCTCGTCATCGTTAGTGAGTGCGAGGAACACATCGGTGTCCTCGATATTTTCCTCTAAAAGTAATTCCTGATCAGAGGCGCTGCCGTGCAGGACAATGGTGTGGGAAAGTTCTTCGGATAAAAATACGCAGCGCTCGTGACTCCGCTCAATAATCTTGACCGAGTAGCGGTTCTCCAGCTTGTTGGCGAGACGCAGACCGATATTGCCGCCACCGGCGATTATCACCCGTTTATAGCCGTGCTCGAGGCGGCGCAACTCGCTCATCACTGCGCGGATATCGGCACGTGCAGCGATAAAAAATACCTCGTCTCCGGCTTCGATAACGGTATCGCCCTGGGGAATAATAGGGCGATTGCGCCGGTAGATGGCCGCCACGCGGGTGTCCACCTTGGGCATATGCTCGCGCAGATAGCGCAATTGATGCCCTACCAGAGGGCCGCCCTGTACCGCCAGTACGGTGACCAGCTGAACACGCCCGTCGGCGAAATCCAGTACCTGTAGGGCGCCAGGGTGTTCCATCAGGCGTGCAATATATTCCGATACCAGTTGTTCGGGGCTAATCAGGACATCGATGGGAATGGCTTGATTATCGAACAGTTCGGGGTATTGCAGGTAAGAGGAGGCACGTACCCGCGCGATTTTGGTGGGTACGCGGAACAACGAGTGGGCAATTTGGCAGGCTGCCATATTAGTTTCATCGTTGTTGGTTACCGCCACCAGGATATCGGCATCCTCGATACCTGCTTCCATCAATACATCCGGGTGCGAGGCATGGCCTATCACCACGAAAATATCGATACGATCTCGCAATTCACGCAGGGTTTTCTCGTCGCTGTCGACCAGGACAATATCATTGCGCTCGGAGGCCAGGGCCTCAGCCAGTGAGCCGCCCACCTGGCCGGCACCGAGAATGACAATTTTCATATCGGTTGAGACTCGCAGCTCGCGCCGCTGTTATTCGGCTTTGCTCAGCAGAGCGTAGTAGAAACCGTCACCGCCACCGGTCTGAGGTAACCTTTGCATACCCACAGGCTGTTTTTCTCCCCAGGACTTGCCGTCTAGCAGTTCGGGAGTATTGTCGCTCGCATCCTCGGTCTCCGCAATGAAGGTAGCGACAACTTCACTGTTTTCAGCGGGTAACACTGAGCAGGTGGCGTAAACCAGGCTGCCACCGGGTTTCAGCAGTGTCCAGGTGGCACGCAATATTTCACCCTGCAGTTGGGACAGTTCGTGAATATCCTCGTCGCGTCGCAATAGCTTGATGTCCGGGTTGCGACGGATGACACCAGTGGCGGAGCAGGGTGCGTCAAGCAGGATGCGATCATATTGTTGGCCATCCCACCAGGCCTCGGGTGCGGCTGCATCAGCGCAGATCAATTGCGCACTCAGTCCGCAACGGTCGAGGTTTTCCTGCACACGATCAAGACGATTTTCCTCGATATCCAATGCGCTTAATTCGATGGCAGGTTGTTCTTCCAGCAGATGGCAGCTCTTGCCGCCTGGTGCCGCGCAGGCGTCCAGTACTCGTTCGCCTGCCTGTGGAGCCAGCAGCAAGGCTGCCAGCTGTGCAGATTCATCCTGCACACTCACCAACCCTTTGGTGAAGCCCGGCAGGGCGTCCACCGCTACCGGTTTGATCAGAGTGATGCCGACCGGCGATATGGCACAGGGTTCGGCGGACAGGCCTGTTTCATTAAGTTGCTGCAAGTAGCCCGCACGGGAAATCCTGGAGGTGTTTACCCTCAGGGTCATGGGCGGATTGGCGTTATTGGCGCGAAAAACCTCTGACGCCTGATGTGGCCAGGCGGCCTTGATGCGCTGCTGCAGCCACGCTGGGTGTATGGAGCTGAACTGGGGGTTACCGGATAGTTTACGCTGCAATTGCTCGCTATTGCGCAGGGCATTGCGCAATACACCATTAATGACACCGGTGGCTCGATCGAGGCCGAGACTGCGCGCGGCATTTACTGTAGCGGAAATGGCGGCATGATCGGGGATGCGCATATATTCCAGCTGATACAGGCCCAGCAAAATCAGTGCACTTACCAGAGTATCGCCGGGTTTCTTGCGCAGTAATTTAGCTGCAATGAGTTGCAGGCGCGGTGCGTAGCGTGCGCTGCCATAGCAGAGCTCACGCAATAGGGCGCGGTCGCGTTTTTCAACCTTATCCTCGGCTTTTGGTAACAATCGCGCCAGCGATCCCTGTTCTTCTAACAGGGAAGTGACAACTCGAGCCGCCTCCGCGCGTACATCTCTACTCATGGCTATCCCAGTTGTGTATCGGGCGCGAACTGCTCCCGGTAACCTTTTAAAATTTCGGTAGCGGGCAGCGCCTTTTTACCGGGCAGCTGCAGCAGTTGCAGACGTAGTGCCTCACGGCCACAGGCGACGAGAATACCCTCATCGTCACTGGCGATAATCTTGCCCGGACTGTAGTTATGGCAGCCGTGCTCTAAGGCGGCGCCGTAGATACGTAGGCGCTGTTCGCCCTTTTTATCCTTATAGGTGGTCCAGCATACCGGGAAGGGGTTGAATGCGCGGATCTGTCGCTGTAACTCCTCTGCGGGGCGCTGCCAATCGATGCGTGCCTCTTCTTTACTGATTTTGTTGGCGTAATTCGCCAATGCGTTATCTTGCCTTTGTGGCCGGGCGCTTCCATCGGCCATCTGTGCCAGGGCTTCAATCAGTGCCGGGCCGCCAAGCTCAGCCAACTTGTCGTGCAGGCTGCCACCAGTATCCGCTTCGGTAATGGTACAGCGGCGCTCTACCAGTACAGGGCCAGTATCCAGACCGGCCTCCATTTGCATAATGGCTACACCGCTCTCATGATCCCCAGCTTCCACGGCGCGTTGTATGGGGGCGGCCCCGCGCCAGCGTGGTAATAGCGAGGCGTGAACGTTGACGCAGCCGAATCGCGGTGTATCAAGTATTACCTGGGGCAGGATCAGACCGTAAGCCACGACCACCATAATATCTGCACTCAGCGCTGCCAGTTCTTCCTGGGCTTTGGTATCGCGCAGGCTCAGGGGTTGGAATACCGGGATATTGTGGGAGAGTGCCAGTTGCTTGACTGGACTGCCCAGTAATTTTTTACCGCGGCCTGCGGGCCTGTCTGGCTGGGTGTAAACGGCAATAATATTGTGCTCGCTGTTGAGCAGGGCTTGCAGGTGCACGGCGGCAAAATCCGGCGTGCCGGCGAAGATAATATTCACTGGCTGGCTCTCAGATTGGGTGTGGAGGGCGCGCCGGGGGTAACGGCGGCCGATTTTCTACATCAGGCGCGTCGGCGCTGGGATTTTTCCAGCTTGGAGCGAATGCGGTTGCGCTTGAGTGGAGAGATGTAATCCACGAATAGCTTGCCATCCAGATGGTCGATTTCGTGCTGGATACACACAGCCAGCAATCCCTCAGCCTCAAGGGCGAAAGGTTCGCCATTGCGATCCAGGGCTTTTATGCGCACTTTACGCGGGCGCTCCACGGTTTCGTAGAAACCTGGGACCGACAGGCAGCCTTCGTCGTACTGGTGGATTTCTTCATCCAGCACTTCAATCTCCGGATTAATAAAGGCAAGGGGTTCACTGCCGTCCTCGGAGATATCTATCACCACAACGCGTTCCTGTACATTGACCTGAATAGCGGCCAAACCTATGCCGGGAGCGTCGTACATGGTTTCGAACATATCGTCCAGCAGCTGGCGATGCGCATCGGTCACTTCAGCGACGGGTTTAGCGACTTCGCGCAGACGCGGATCGGGAAATTCCAGTATCTCGAGTTTAGCCATAACACCTGTGACAAACTTCTAGTATTCGTTGAACGTGCGCTGATAACATTATGATCGCGCTCAATATTTACCGAGTGGACCCCTGATTTTCGCTGGCGCCTGGCGCCCGGGTCCGGCCACTCTCCACCAAGAGGGTGGCCCGGCGCTGAGAATTATAGCGATAAAGAGCATAGGAATGCTTCCATGAAAAAAATAATCCTGGCCGCTGTCTCAATGTTGGCGGTTGCCCTTGGCACCGAAGCGCAGGATCAGGTACGCCTGAACCCCAGCCATCCGGATGCCTATGTCGTACAAAAGGGCGATACCCTCTGGGACATCTCCAGCGAATTCCTGGTACAGCCTTGGTATTGGCCAGAGATCTGGCAGGTGAATCCGCAAGTGGAGAATCCACATCTGATTTTTCCTGGCGATAGCCTGCGCTTGGTGTATGTGGATGGCCAACCACAACTACAGCTGCAGCGTGGCCCAAGATCGTACCAACTGTCGCCGGGGCTAAGCGGTAACCGCCTGGCACCGCAGATCCGCCGCGAAGCTGTCGAAGATGCGATCCCAGCGATTCCCCTGGATGCCATCAACGCTTTCCTGTCGCGCACCCGCATCGTTGAGCCCAACGCTTTTGAAGGTACGCCTTATGTGGTGTCAGGTTCTGACAACCATATCTTAATGGGTGCTGGCGATACTATTTACGCCCGCGGTGAATTCGAGGCTCCCCTGGCCTCTTATGGCCTCTATCGCCCCGGCCCGGTTTACGTCGATCCCGTTAGTAATGAAACCCTCGGTCGCCAGGCGCTGGGTGTCGGTGAGGTTGACCTGCTACAGCTGGACCCCGATAGCCTGCCCGGTTTTTCGGTTGCCACTTTAGGCGTGGCCAATACAGCCCGTGAGATTCGCCTGGAAGACCGCCTGATGCCGGTAGAGGAGCGCTCCATCGATGCCTTATTCCACCCTAGTGCGCCAGCTGTGCCTGTAAATGGCCTGATTGTGGGGGTGGATGAAGGTGTTACTCAGATTGGCAAGTTTGATGTGGTGATCCTTAACCTGGGAGATCGCGATGGCATAGTGCCGGGCAATGTCATGGCTGTGTATAAGCGCGGCTCCACGGTACGCGATCGCCTTGCCGGTGACAGTGTGAAGTTGCCTGATGAACGTGCCGGAGAGATGATGGTTTTCCGCACTTTTGAGAAAATGAGCTTGGCACTTATTCTCGATGCGGAGCGCCCCCTTGTGGTAATGGATCTGGTGCGTAACCCTTAAGAGTTTTGCCCTTTTAGTGCTGCGGCGGACCTTGCTGTTTGGGCCGCCGCTCAGTAACGAAAACAGAAATATGGTGAGCCGCACATGGATGCGTTAACCGCCAGCATGGCTTTATTGCGCCTTGAGGGGATTGGCCCCGCCCGCTATTGGCAACTAATTGAGCACTTCGCTTGCCCTGTGCGGGCGCTTCAGCAATTTCCCCAAACACTGTTACTCAAGCTACCTGACCGGGCCCAGTCCCAGTGGCGGGAATTTGCTCGCCTGGAGGCGCAGAGTGCCCTGCTCGGCTGGGTTGAGGAGGAGCACGCCCGCTGCGCGGAGAGCGGGGTACAGCTTCTATATTGTAGCGATACTGACTACCCAGCCCTGCTCAAAGAGATTTCCCGGCCTCCTCCGATTCTCTATCTTCGCGGTAGAAGAGAGAGTCTCAGTTTGCCCCAGGTCGCAATTGTGGGTGCGCGCAGGGCCACTGTTGCCGGCCTGGATAACGCCCGCTCCTTTGCTGCGGAGTTGGCCCGGGCAGGCTTCGCCATTACTTCCGGGCTCGCATTGGGCGTCGATGCAGCGGCGCATCAGGGGGCTCTACAGGAGGAGGGTGCCACCATTGCGGTATTGGGTAGCGGTGTGGATCGCCTTTATCCAAGGCGTAACCAAGCCCTCGCCGGGCAGATTGTGGATCGCGGCGGGGCGATTATTAGTGAGTTGCCTCTTGGTAGTGGTGCTGAAGCTAAAAACTTCCCGCGTCGCAATCGTATTATCAGTGGGCTCTCCATGGGGGTGCTATTAGTGGAGGCGGCACTGCGTTCCGGATCCCTAATCACAGCGCGCCTTGCTTTGGAGCAAAATCGCGAAGTATTTGCAATTCCTGGTTCAATTCACAATCCCATGGCTAAAGGCTGTCATCATTTAATCAGAGAAGGGGCGACATTGGTGGAAACCAGTGGAGATGTGGCTTTACAGCTGGGTGGCTTGTTGGCCGAGCCCACGGCAGATATTACCGAACAAGAAGTGCCCCTGAACCAGCACCAGCAGTTTCTTTTAAATATGTTGGCGGGCGGTCCCCGCAATATTGAGCAATTGGCGCGGGATACGGGGGAAAGTTCGGGTGAATTAATAGCCCTGCTGATGCAAATGGAACTGGAGGGTTTACTAGAGCAACTTCCCGGCGGTTATCAGCTGACATCCCGGGGAGCAGCCTATTGTACCCAGACAGCCTGATTTTTTGCTTCAGGGGTTTACTGCTTACCTTTTGAGCGGATCTATTGCAGCGGGTCAATCTATATTTTTGTTTTGAGGTGGTGTCGCGTTGGGCGTTATGTCACGCAAACTGAGAGTTTTCCTTCCCGCTTTTGGGCTTTAGCTGCATCTGGGAGCTGGGTAATGCGGTTACACCTTGTACCCAGCTGCGCAATCGGCTAGATTGCCGCGCTTCCCCCCGCTTCGACAGTAAAGAGAGTTGAAATGAGCAAGCCTTTTGTAGCAATCCTGATGGGATCTGACTCCGATCTGCCAGTCATGGAAGCCGCCTTTGGTGTTTTGGAGAAGTTTGACATTCCTTTTGAGGTGAAAGTCACTTCCGCCCACCGTACGCCAGAAGCCACCCACAACTATGTAACTGACGCCGACAAGCGTGGCTGCGCCGCCTTTATTTGTGCCGCAGGCATGGCCGCACACTTAGCGGGCGCTGTATCCGCTACTACCCTGAAGCCGGTGATTGGTGTGCCGATTAACGCTTCCCTGGATGGCCTGGATGCCCTGCTGTCCACCGTACAAATGCCCGGTGGAATTCCTGTGGCTACTGTGGCGATCGGCAAAGCCGGTGCCAAGAACGCCGCCTATCTGGCCGCCCAGATTATCGGCTCCTCCGATGCAGAAATGCACCAGAAGCTGGTAGATGAGCGCCGCGCCAATGCCGAAGCGATTATCGCTAAGGATGAGCAGCTGCAAAAAGATCTACAGCAGCGTAAAGCCTAGTAACGGCAAAGTTGCTATGTCGTATTCATCGCTCGCTGTAAAACAGGCCGCCCGTGCCCTGGCGGCGGGCGGTGTTATTGCCCACCCCACCGAGTCGGTTTGGGGACTCGCCTGTGACCCAAACAACTTGCAGGCGGTAAGGCGTTTGTTGCAACTAAAGAGCCGACCGCTGGAAAAGGGGTTGATCCTGGTTTCCGGTGAGGAAGAGAGCTTTAGTGAACTGCTCGAGAGTCTTAACGAAGAGCAGCGCCAGCAACTGAGTGATACTTGGCCTGGCCCCGTCACTTGGCTGGTCCCCCATTTGAACCGCGTACCCTACTGGGTTTGTGGTGCCCATTCGTCAGTGGCCTTGCGCTGCACTGACCACTCATTCACTGCAGCATTAACACGCACCTTTGGCGGTGCTATTGTATCCACATCCGCCAATCCAGCGGGGTGCCAGCCCGCTCGACATAAGTATCAGGTGCTGCGTTACTTCGGCGATGCGCTGGATTTTGTCGGTGGGGGTTCCACCGGTGGCCGTAGTGCGCCCAGCGAGATCCGCGACCTGCTCAGCGGAAGGTTGATGCGTCCGGGCGGTTGATTTCTGACAAGCAAAAGCAGTATTTCCCCATGAGTGATATAGATACCAAGGAAGTAAAGGCCTACTTGCTGGGCCTGCAGGATCGCATCTGCGAAGCGCTGGGTGCTGAGGATGGCCGTGAGTTCCACGAAGACGCATGGGAGAGGCCCGGCGGTGGCGGTGGAAGAACCCGCGTGCTGGAGGGCGGTAATCTGATAGAGAAGGGCGGAGTGAACTTCTCCCACGTTTTTGGTGATGGTTTGCCACCTTCAGCAACTGCTAGCCGCCCGGAGTTGGCCGGTTGTTCATTTGAGGCCATGGGTGTTTCCCTGGTGATTCACCCGCGCAACCCGTATGTACCCACCAGCCACGCCAATGTGCGCCTGTTTGTCGCCAAGAAACCCGGTGCCGAGCCTATATGGTGGTTTGGCGGAGGTTACGATCTCACGCCTTACTACGGTTTTGAAGAGGATGTTGTTCATTGGCACAGCACGGCCAAGAGGGCCTGCGAGCCATTTGGCGAGGGTGTCTATCCGCGTTTCAAACAATGGTGTGACAAGTACTTTTACTTAAAGCACCGCGATGAAGCCCGCGGTGTGGGCGGCCTGTTCTTTGATGATTTTAACGAGGGCGGTTTTGACAATGCCTTCGCGCTTATGCGCGGTGTGGGGGACAGCTATCTGGATGCCTACCTGCCTATAGTACAAAAGCGTAAAGAGACTTCTTATGGCGAGCGCGAGCGGGAGTTCCAACTGTACCGCCGCGGCCGCTACGTGGAATTTAATCTGGTATTCGATCGCGGTACTTTGTTTGGCCTGCAGAGCGGCGGGCGCACCGAGTCGATTCTGATGTCGCTGCCCTCTGTGGTGAGCTGGAAATATGATTGGCACCCCGAGCCGGGCTCCGCAGAAGAAAAGCTCTACACGAATTTCCTGCCGCATCGGGACTGGGTATAGCCAGGGGATCTGTCACTACGGAGGTTTGTCGTGCAGCAAACACGACTGGAAGGTATCAATTCACTATTTCTGGACTATCGACGTCATTTCGAAACAGGGGATGCCGAGCAGATTGCCGACTTCTACCGTTTTCCCCTGCATTACTACCGTGAAGACGGTAATAAGCTGATTATCGATCGCGGCGCTTTCGTGCAGCAGGTTGAAAAGCTGCTCAATGCTTACAGGCGTCTGGAAGTGTGTCAGATTCTCGGCACTGTCACAGAAATTATCGAGCTGAATGGCCACAGTAGCTTGGCAAGTTTGCGTTGGACCCTTTTATACAAAGGGGGTGAAGATAAGACGGTTGAGCTTTACAGCTCTCATACCCGTTACCTGATTACTGAAACGGGCCATGGCCTTAAGATAGATGGCTTGGTTATCGTTGATGAAAGCGCCAAAATTCGCGAGGCGGTGAGGGCGCGCAAGAGACCGCTACGATGAGTGATCGCTATGCAGTTGTGGGCAACCCTATAGCCCACTCCCTATCCGCACAAATTCACACCGCTTTCGCTGAGCAAACTGGCGAGGATCTTATCTATAGCAAATTGCTCGCACCACTGGATGGGTTCGCGGACAGCGTACGCACTTTTTTCAGTGAGGGCGGCTGTGGGCTCAATGTCACGGTGCCATTCAAGCTCGAAGCCCGTGACTTGGCCGACGAACTCACTGATCGCGCCGCCATCGCTGGAGCGGTGAATACCCTCATGTGCCGGAAGGATGGGCGGCTGTTAGGCGACAATACCGATGGTGCGGGACTTGTGGTTGATATTCGCGACAATCTGGACTGGCCGATTGGCAACAAGCGTGTGCTACTGCTGGGCGCCGGAGGTGCAGCACGTGGGGCTCTATTACCGCTTTTGGCGGAGCAGCCTGCCCACCTACACGTCGCTAACCGCACTGCCGCCAAAGCCGAGCAGCTGGCGGATGAATTCTCCCACTATGGCGCCTTGAGTGCGGGTGGACTGGAAGGGCTGTGCGGTAGTTTTGACCTGGTGATCAATGCCAGTTCCGCAAGCCTCGAAAATGAACTGCCCCCCCTGCCAGAACATCTTTTTACAGCGGGCGGCAAAGCCTACGATATGATGTACACAGCTGGTCCCACTCCCTTTGTACATTGGGCCCACGTCCTGGGTGTTGAGGCATCGGATGGTCTTGGGATGCTGGTGGGGCAGGCGGCCGAGTCCTTTTTTCTGTGGCGTGGTGTGCGTCCGCAGATTGCACCCGTGATGGCGCGGTTGCGACAGGAACTGAATAACAACAAGAACTAGAGGAAACAAGCTGTGCGCGATTTGGTGCGTAATCTTTCTTTGTGTTTTGCCGTGGGCTGTTTTGGCGGTCTCTGTTATGCGCTAGGCCTCTGGGCTATGGGGCACTACGGCTTTACGCAGTGGCTCGGGGTGGATCTGGCTCCCCGCCTGAGCAATGCCTATTTGTACCAACGGGTTGTGTGGGGTGGCCTTTTTGGCTTGCTGTTTTTACTGCCGTGGCGCAATGCCTGGCTGTTGCGCGGTCTGCTGCTATCACTGGTACCTGCTGGTCTGATGCTGCTGTATCTGCTGCCTCAGCGAGGTTACGATTACGGTGGGGTTGTGCTGGGTTCTATGACGCCCGTGATAATTCTTCTCGCCTGTGCCAGCGGCGCTGTCGCAGCTTCTGCGCTACGACATATGCAGGGAAAATAACGGATTGAGACAGAGAAAAGAGCGACAGCATTCGGAGATCCTCGCCCCAGCAAATGGGATATTCGAGAATTTTCATCTGATACTCAAAGAGTGGTTCGCCGTTGCTTGGTGTACCACATGCTCACTCAGTGCCTTCCACCGTCACTAGCCGAGGTAAGGGACAGGCGCACCTGGCACGGTGCGCCTGTCGATCTCCAGGTTCTCTCCGGCCTTAATCGCCTTTTGTTGCTGAGCACTACCGGCTGAAGTATTTATTTAAAAAGCCCAAGTCTCAGGATTCCGCTTGCGCCTCGATATTGCCAAGCCGTGCAAATTTCAAATGCCTTAACGTCGAAACCTGAGTAAATAATCAAACTAAAAATAACCCGTCCGCTAAGGCATTGGGGTTTCTTGTTGTTTCGGGCAAATAAATACCGATGCATAGAAATAAGAATAGAGGCCCGGGTTTGATGGCAAAGCTTTTTCACAGGCTGTTTACAAGTGTATTTCACATGGCTAATGTGTGAAGACAGCGCTGTCATCACCCTGAAGTAAGGTAATTAAGGGGGCATAAAAAGAATAACGTTCAGAGGGATTTACAGTGAACCTAGTCAAAACTAGTATCCGCGAACTGAGCGGTGGTCGAGGCCACTTTCTGCACAGTGCCCTGGCGCTCCTCACCCTGCCCAGCGTTACCGGCGCAGCCCGCCTTGGAAGAAGTTACTGTCACCGGAATCCGCGCGAGCATCACAGAATCCGTGAATGCCAAGCGCAGTGCCAACGCCATTGTTGATGCCATCACTGCCGAAGACTTGGGCAAGTTCTCGGACAAAAATGTGGCGGACTCCCTGTCCCGTATCACTGGTGTATCAGTGACCCGCGAATTTGGTGAGGGTGAAAAAATTGCTGTGCGAGGCACTTCCCCGAATCAGAATCGCACCCTGTTAAACGGCGCTGCCGTGGCCTCCGCAGATTGGTTTATTCTGGACAACCCCTCTCGAGCCTTTAACTACACGCCGCTGCCCTCGACCATAGTGTCTGCTTTTGAGGTATACAAAACGTCGGATGCGAGCATTCAGGAGGGCTCTTTATAGATTGAATTGCGGATCAACTGAGTAGGACTAACGCCAAAGCCACGCTGCATTAGCTCAGCACTGCAATTCCACCCCATTCTAGTTGGCGGATGTCTTCTAACAGCAAGTGTGTGGCTTGCCGGGCAACCCAGGTATTGGGGTGGTGCTCGGTAGTCAGTTTGTGCCAGCTCTGCCACGTCTTCGATCGCAGCCATGCAGTTTATTCCGTAGGCGTTTATTATGCGTCCGGTTTAACTGCGGGGCGAGAAGTGACAAGGCTGTCAAGTTGCTAATAGGCTGCGCGAAATTGCGTTCAAGGACAAGTTAGAAAGGCGCTGGGGTTCCCTGCATTAGGTACTGGTTTTTCAGCTTTACATAGTTTTCCGCGGAGTAGCGAAAGAAGGCTTTCTCTTGATCGGACAGTGGGCGGGCTTTCCTGCAGGGGGCGCCCACGTAGAGATAGCCACTTTCCAGGGTTTTGCCTGGCGAGACTAGCGCACCCGCCGCCAGAACTACGTCATCCCCGATCACCGCGCCATCCAGTACGATGGCACCGATACCGATTAATACCCGGCTGCCAATAGTGCAGCCATGCAGGCAGGCCTTGTGACCGATAGTGACATCTTCACCGATAGTTAGAGGCCATCCGTCAGAGTTGAAGGGGCCTGCATGGGTGATATGTAATACGGCTCCATCCTGTACACTGGTGCGCGCGCCGATCTGGATAGAATGCATGTCGCCGCGCAGAACGGCCATAGGCCACACGGAGCAATCGTCCCCGAGGGTGACGTCACCGATCACAGCCGACTGCGGATCAATATAAACACCATTTCCGATTTGCGGGACTTTTTCGCGATTAGAGTCGCTGTGGCTGCGCAATGGGGACATAAAGAAGCTCCTGTACGATGAATCCTCTATCATAGCGGTATCCTATTTCGAGCACAGGGTCTTGTATGTCCAATCCACTGCTGAATATTCCACTTCTTCCTCCGTTCGACCAATTGCAGCCCCACCAGGTTGAGCCGGCAATCTCGGAGTTGATCACAAATTGCCAGGAGCAGTTGCAGCAGGGATTAGAGAATCCCGGCTGGGAGAATACCTTGGTGCCCTTGGAGCAGGCCCAGGACCAATTGAATCGCGCCTTCTCCCCGGTGAGCCACTTAAACAGCGTATTGAGCGGAGAGTGGCGGGCACCCTATGAGGCGGCACTTGCCCAGGTCACTGCATACTGGACAGAGTTGGGCCAGAACCGCGAATTGTATGAGGTTTATCAGGAGCTGACAGCAAATCCGGCATTCAACCATTGGCCGCAGCCACGCAGGAAGTCAGTGGAGCTTGGGTTACGTGATTTTGAGTTGAGCGGAGTTGGACTGAGTGGCGAGGCACGGGAGCAATTCGCCGCTAACAGTCGGCGCCTGGCAGAGTTGTCCAGCCAATTTGCCAATAACGTGTTGGATGCCACTAATGCTTGGACTTGGCACACTGAAGATGAGTCGGAATTAGCGGGCTTACCGCAAACCGCAATGGCGGCGGCACGCAGTGCTGCACAGGGGAAAGACCTGGATGGATGGTTGATTACCTTGGAGGGGCCCAGTTACCTGGGGATCATGACTCACTCGGAAAATCGGGAGTTGCGCCGCCAGGTCCATCTGGCATTTGTCAGTCGTGCCTCAGAGGTGGGTCCTAATGCCGGTGAGTATGATAACTCTGAGGTTATGGAATCAATTTTGGCCCTGCGCGCGGAGCAGGCCAGTCTGCTGGGCATGGCCAGCTACGCAGAGCTTTCGCTGGCCAGTAAAATGGCACCGAACACTGAACGCGTGTTGGAGTTTCTCAACGATTTGGCGATAAGAGCCAAAGCGGCGGCTGAAGTGGAAATGACTGAGTTGCGGGATTTTGCCAGCAAAGAGTATGGGCTTGAAGATTTACAGCCTTGGGATATTGCTTGGGCAGCGGAAAAACTTAAACAGCAGCGTTACGCAATTAGCCAGGAAGAGCTGCGCCCTTACTTCCCCTACTCCAAGGTTGTCGATGGACTGTTTGCTGTGGTGGAACAGCTTTTCAAAATTACCGTGGAGGAAGATACTTCAGTTACTACCTGGCACGATGATGTGCAGTTCTTCTGGTTATTAAGAGATGGTAAGCGTATTGCCGGCTTCTACCTGGACGCATTTGCCAGGGAGAAAAAACGCGGTGGTGCTTGGATGGATACTGTGGCAACCCGCCGCCAAACAGAGCGGGGGGTGCAACTACCGATCGCTTATCTGGTCTGTAACTTTAGTCCGGCGGCAGGGAATATGCCGTCACTGCTTACACACTACGAAGTAACCACGCTGTTCCATGAGTTCGGCCACGGCCTGCACCATATGCTTACGCAAATTGATGTGGCAGCGGTTTCCGGCATCAACGGTGTTGCCTGGGATGCCGTGGAAATGCCCAGCCAGTTTCTGGAAAACTGGTGTTGGCAGCCAGAGGCAATAGCGATGATTTCTGCACACTTTGAAACGGATGAGCCTCTACCTCAGGAACTGTTGGATAAAATGCTTGCAGCGAAGAACTTCCAGTCCGCGATGTTCACTGTACGTCAGCTGGAATTTGCTCTATTCGATTTCCGCATACACTCTACAGAAGAACCTATGACTGCAGTTAAGATCCAACAACTGTTAGATGAAGTGCGTTCAGAGGTGACGGTGGTGCCGGTGGCCGAGGAAAATCGTTTCCAGCATGGTTTCAGCCATATTTTTGCCGGGGGCTATGCGGCTGGTTATTATAGTTATAAGTGGGCGGAGGTGCTCTCAGCCGATGCCTTTTCTCTATTCGAGGAAGAAGGTATTTTTAACCCTACTACCGGTGAGCGATTCCTGCACAGTATTTTAGAGCAAGGTGGAAGTCGCGACGCGTTGGATTTATTTATTGAATTTCGCGGACGCGAACCCAAAATCGATGCCCTGCTACGCCATTCTGGTATAGAGCAGCAGGAGCTGAATATTAGTCCGGCTTAAATATGTTTTCCTATCATGAAAGATTGAGCTGTAGTCATGATTAACACAGAAAATCCAGGCGGTGGTAAAAAAACATCAAAAAAACGTTTTATTGCAGGCGCGGTCTGTCCGCGTTGCAGTGAAATGGACAGAATAGTGAATTATCAGGAGGACGGAAAAAATTATCGGGAGTGTGTTTCCTGTGGATTTAAGGATGAAATCCGCTTGCAGTCTGGGCCATCGGAACTGTTAACCCGGGTTAATGCTGCACAAAAAAAAGGAGTCCGCGAGGAGCCAATTAAACTCATTCAATCCGAAAAAAAAAATAGAAAGTGAAGAAGATATTTTTTTTGTTGGTCGTATTGCTGGCTATGATAGCAACTGGCTTATACGGCCTTAACCATTATCGCGAAGTCAAAAAGCATCAGCAAGAGCAAATCGCTCATTTCCTGGCCAGTTGCGTTAACCAGGGAATTTTAAGTCTGTTTCGCTTGCAGGCAAACGACTGGAAGAAACATCCCGGTTTTTACCGGGAGCAGCAGCAGGCATTGCGAGCTGATATAGTGGCACTGCCACAAAAAACCCTAGATGGAAAGCCTTTCCATTCATGGAAGTATGCGGTAGAAATTTGTGACAAACTGACCAGAAACAGTAACCTCCAGCACATTACCATTTTTCGTCCTCTCGGCGAATTAGCCTCGATTGAAATGTCTGATCCTAGGACATTCAAAAAAAGGGAAGCACTACGCAAACGTAAGAAAATCATTGTGGCTCTACAAGAATCTGCCAGGGCGGCGGACAGGTATCTGAGGGATTTACAAAGTGACCTCAATACACAATTGCAAACCTATCGTTTTTCAAGCGAAGATAAAGCAATAATTTTAGGGAAAATCAATTCAGAGGTGCTCGAATTCTACCAAAAGGGAAAATTTTCACTAAAAAGTGTGGAGATATATCTTGAGAGGCTATCCAGTTTCTATCGGCTGATGGCGGAAAACCCCAGAGGATATACGGTACGAAATGGAAGTCTGTACTTTTATGATAGAAAACTCAGGTCACAAGTAGAAGCACTGAATCGGGCTATTTTGCAAGGTGAAGGAGCGTTTTTTGCAAATTATACTCAGATAGTCGTGGGCAAGCAGATTACAGTGCCAGCTATTTAAAAAATGGTGAGCGGGTTTTAGTACATTATTATGCCCGCTCAGTATTTACCATCCTGAGTTTATTGTATTTATAGCTTCCACTATTCAGCATTGGTTGAGATATCCTGCTTTGAGTTTTTACTGTTAAACGCTAAATAAAAAGGCCAGCATCTCTACAAGGCAGCATTTCCTAATTGATAAGCATTTCAGGTTTGATAACAATGCCACTTGGCTCACTCCTTATAGCTTTGAGTGTCAGTATTTTCTTTATCTTGACGTGCTCCTTCTTGTATCCAAGAGTCGGTAACAGTGTAGTATCGATAATAAAAAACAAGGCCCAAGGATCGTGCGCTAATCCACAAAAAAAGGCTGAACCAAATGCCATGATTGCCCCAGTCCCGGGTTAACCACCAGCTGGGAAAGAAAACTACAATCGTGGCAATAAACATAGTATCGCGCATTTGTCGGCTTTTCCCGGCTCCAATAAATACCCCATCAAGTTGGTAACTCCATACAGCAAATAGCGGTAAAGCACACAGCCACCAGTAGACTTGGCTGGCCTGTATAATTACAGAGTTTAAGTCGGTAAATAGTGAAAGAATGGCTGACTGCCCGATAAGCAAAATTACGGTAAATCCAGTAGCGCTACCAAGAGCCCAAATACCCGCACTGTACACAGTAGCTTGGAAAAGCCTGTTTGACTTCTGGGCAATAGATTCACCTACCAGGGCCTCAGTAGCGTGTGCAAATCCGTCTAACGCATAAGAAGTGATCATTAGAAGCTGAAGTAAAATGGCATTGGCAGCCAGCACAGTGTCCCCTTGAGAGGCCCCCTGAGCAGTAAAAAAAGTCAGAGTTAGCAACAACAGGCATGTACGAATAAATAGATCTGTATTGATATGGAGCAGTTCCAGCCAGGGCCAGCGATTGATCCAGGGCAGAAACTGCCGCTGATGGAGTTGCCGCGAAATGCTTACCCAAATAGACTCATCAACCCGATTGAGCAAATACAACCCGAGCGCAAATGCGAGAAAGTCCGCACATACGGTTGCCGCTGCAGCTCCTCTAGCACCGAGGCCAAGTCCGAGAATAAAAAGAAAGTCCAGAATGATATTGAGGAGGTTTGCTGCAAGCAACACATATAAAGGGGCACGACTATCCTGTCGACCGATAAAAAATCCCAGTATAGCGAAATTGACCAGCGCTACAGGGGCGCTGATTAGGCGAATCTGTAGATAGGAAAGCGCATGGGGGGCCGCTTCCGGACTGGCATTCATCCAGCTGACAATTAAGCCCAACAAAGGGAAGGCAATAAGTTGCAATAGAAAGCCGAGGCAAAGTGCAAGAATCAGCGCACGTAAAAACCATTCGACGCCACCCTCCTGACTGCGAGCCACCAACCCTGTAGTCCCCATACGTAGGAAGCCAAATGCCCATAGAAGCATGGACATCACACTCGCTCCAATTGCAACACCGGAAAGGTACTCCGGCGAAGGCAGGTGACCGAGAATAGCAGTATCCACCGCTCCGAGCAGAGGTACAGAGATATTGCTTAGGATCATTGGCCAAGCCAGATTCCATACCCGTTGCAGTGGTTGACTCTCAAGTTGTGATTGATGCATAAGTGAAACTACGAAAAGATGATCTGAGCTGAAAAATTCTGAATTGTGCGGGCAAACGGTTGGATGCTGAAGGGTCAACTTCTATGGCTATTAACCTGGCGATGCAATTGATGGATCATCATTGATTTCATGATCGCCCGCGAATTACTGGAGAAGATATGTGAAGTTGCCGGTATTTCGCGGTCTCGCGCCGCCCCATGGTCGACGGCGATAGATCCTTGTGCCGGAAGATTGCTCAGGTAATATCTTCCATGCAATGAAAAAAGGTCGACCGTGTAACCGGTCAGAATAGTCAGAGGCCCATTCGCACCTGTTTCCTCGTGGCAATTAGTGGAAATCAAACATGGTACAAGAACTCGCTTTTGGCGCATAAATCGTTTGTAACTAAGCTGTCGATTATACATT
This sequence comes from Microbulbifer epialgicus, assembly GCF_041447265.1. Lineage (NCBI taxonomy): Bacteria > Pseudomonadati > Pseudomonadota > Gammaproteobacteria > Cellvibrionales > Microbulbiferaceae > Microbulbifer > Microbulbifer epialgicus. The sequence continues at coordinate 109,915 of NZ_JBGMEK010000002.1, read as the reverse complement.
ACGATAACCGGATAGCAGGCTAAATAAATATCATAACATTCACAAATATCTTTAAATTATCGCAAGTACATGAGTAGCGGAATTCACTGAGTGAAAAACTTCAAGTAGTTGTCATGTTTCCATAAAGAAATCGTCTTGTCACAAGGGACTCCTCCTGAGACAAACTTGAGCAAGGATATCTTATGTTTTTGATAGAATTTATTTGTAATACCCTATTAAGTTACAAAGGCTGAGGATAATTTTTTGCTATAAGCATCGATTGACTTTTTCAGAGTAATATGTTCCTGTTGTACCTGCAGTAGTTGCGACAAATAAAGAGAAACAGGTTGTTGGTTGTACCTTCCGGGCGACGGCATCTGAAGTAAAAAAATCTTTTACTAAGAATAACAAGTTGCACTGATAGCAGTAATGCGGAGATGTCTCTCCGCCCAGTGTATGTAGTCTTGTGTTACTACAGTATGTCCACAATTTTTGTGTGGAATTAATCCCGTACCTATTTATCAGTACCGGGATATTTCATTTATCCGTGAAGGCCAGCGGCCAAAATAAAAATTACGGGTTTTCCGCGAAACCCGAAACCACGGAGATCTGTAGGCGATGTTGAGAGGCTTTGATCGGCTGTTCGCCTTGCTGGCTGCTTCGCTGTCCGCCCATTCTACACTGGCGGAAGAGGAGGCTGTTGAGCGCTGGGGGGTCAATATGCCCAAAGGGGTAACAGAAGTTGCCCAAACTACTTATGAACTACACATGTTGATCCTTTGGATTTGTGTGGCAATAGGCGTCCTGGTGTTTGGCGTCATGTTTTACAGCATGTGGCGACACCGAAAGAGCAAGGGACACCAGGCTGCACAATTTCATGAGAGCACTGCGGTTGAACTGGTGTGGACGATTATTCCCACCATTATCCTTATTTTGATGGCAATCCCCGCTACTAAAACTCTCTACGATATCTATGATACGGATAAGGCCGATCTGGATATTATGATCACCGGCTACCAGTGGAAGTGGAAGTATGATTACCTGGGCTCGGATGTCTCTTTCTTTTCCAACCTCTCAACACCACGGGCACAGATCAATAACGAGCAACCCAAGGGTCCTAATTACTTGCTTGAAGTTGATGAGCCTTTGGTTGTGCCTATTAAGAAAAAAATACGTTTTCTAATCACTGCAAATGATGTCATCCATGCGTGGTGGGTGCCGGATCTTGCAGTAAAAAAAGATGCAATACCGGGTTTTATTAATGAGTCCTGGACTCGTATTGAAGAGCCGGGCATCTATCGCGGTCAATGTGCAGAACTCTGTGGTAGGGATCATGGGTTTATGCCAATTGTTATCAAGGCGGTTCCTGAAGCGGAATATACAGCTTGGCTTGGCGGTAAGGCGACTGCTGCAGCAAAAATGCGCGAGTTAACGGAGAAAACTTTTACGTTTGACGAGTTATTTACCCAGGGGGAAAAAGTCTACAACCGTGCCTGTGCTGCATGCCATCAACCTAATGGACAAGGTGTACCAGGCGTATTCCCGCCTATAGCGGGATCGAAAATAGCAACCGGGTCATTGGAGAGCCATCTGGATATTGTTATTGATGGGTCCCAGGTGAACCCCGCTATGCAGGCATTTGGAGAGCAGCTGTCGGAAGTAGACCTCGCTGCGGTTATTACCTACCAGCGCAATGCCTTCGGCAACGAGATGGGCGATACCGTTCAGCCCATTGATATTCTCAACTTTAAGAATAAGCAGTGAGCGACTGGAGGAAATTAAGCATGGCACATGGTCCTCAGGCTGGATTAAAGCGATGGCTTTACACCACGAATCATAAAGACATCGGGACATTATATCTGTGGTTCAGTTTCGCGATGTTTCTACTGGGCGGTTGTATGGCGTTGGTTATTCGCGCCGAATTATTTGAGCCAGGCTTGCAGATTGTGCAGCCGGAGTTCTTTAACCAAATGACCACAATGCACGGCCTGATAATGGTCTTCGGAGCGGTGATGCCGGCCTTTGTGGGGCTCGCCAACTGGATGATCCCGATGATGATTGGTGCTCCAGATATGGCATTGCCACGCATGAATAACTGGAGCTTCTGGATATTGCCCTTTGGGTTTGCAATGCTCGCCTCCACGCTGTTTATGGAGGGTGGCGCACCAAACTTTGGCTGGACTTTCTATGCACCGCTATCTACTGAGTATGCGCCGCCCAGTGTGACATTCTTTATCTTTTCTGTGCATATTCTGGGTGCATCCTCAATTATGGGGGCAATCAATATTATTGCCACAATCCTGAATATGCGGGCACCGGGGATGACACTGATGAAAATGCCACTGTTCGTATGGACATGGCTGATCACAGCGTACCTTTTGATTGCCGTGATGCCGGTACTCGCTGGGGTGGTGACCATGATGCTGATGGATATTCATTTTGGTACCAGCTTCTTCAGTGCAGCGGGTGGCGGTGACCCAGTGTTGTTTCAGCACGTTTTCTGGTTCTTTGGGCATCCGGAAGTCTACATAATGATTTTGCCAGCATTTGGCATTATCTCAGCGATTATTCCCACCTTTACCCGTAAACCGTTATTTGGCTACAGTTCCATGGTCTACGCTACTGCGGCAATCGCTTTCCTAAGCATGATCGTATGGGCCCACCATATGTTTACTGTGGGAATGCCTATCGCCGGTGAGTTGTTTTTTATGTATGCCACCATGCTGATCTCAGTGCCCACAGGCGTTAAGATTTTTAACTGGGTATCCACCATGTTTCGCGGTTCCATGACTTTTGAAACCCCGATGCTGTTTTCCATAGCCTTTATCATACTGTTTGCGATTGGTGGGTTTTCGGGGCTGATGTTAGCCATTGCGCCGGCAGATTTTCAGTATCACGACACCTATTTTGTTGTGGCACACTTTCACTATGTACTGGTTCCGGGCGCGATCTTCTCAATTACGGCGGGTGTTTATTACTGGCTGCCCAAATGGACCGGGCATATGTATAACGAAACAATGGGAAAGGTGCACTTCTGGTTGGCGTTTGTTGGCTTGAATTTGACCTTCTTCCCAATGCATTTTGTTGGTCTCGCTGGGATGCCAAGACGAATCCCGGACTACGCCCTGCAATTTGCTGACTTTAATCAAATGGCCAGTATAGGTGCCTTTCTTTTTGGTGCTGCCCAGATAGTTTTTCTATTTAATGTGGTTCGCACGGTAATGGGGGGTAAGAAGGCCTCAGAACAGGTTTGGGAAAACCCACAGGGGCTAGAGTGGACAGTACCGTCGCCTGCACCATATCACACTTTCAGTACTCCCCCGGTTGTTCGGTAGCGGTTAGTTAGGCAACAGATGAAATTTAGCGAAAATACCAGGGTAACAGTAAAGTTGCTGGCGCTTGCCGCCAGCATGTTGGTATTCGCCATATTTGTGATGCCACCTTTATATGATGCTTTCTGTGAGATCACTGGTCTCAATGGGAAAACTGGGGGTCGATATGAGGCAGTGCCAGCTGCTATTGATACCAGCAGGTCTATTACAGTTCAGTTTGTGGCCAGTAATAATGACAATATGCCCTGGAAATTCTCTCCCCGTGTAATGTCGATAGATGTTCATCCGGGTGAAACCATGGATACTGTATTTCTCGCCTATAACCCCACGGAGAGGGATATGATTGGGCAGGCGATTCCCAGTTTGGTGCCTTTTAAGGCTGCTGAGTATTTTCATAAAACTGAATGTTTTTGCTTCAACCAGCAGATTCTCAAAGCGGGTGAAAAAGCAGAACTTCCGTTGAGATTCATCGTTGATCCTGACATTCCACAAAGTGTAACAACCATAACCCTTTCCTACACGCTGTTCGATGTTACGGAAAGAATTTCTAAAAATATCGATAAAAACAATACTGATACCGCGCGAGAGGGATAAAAATTATGGCTACAGAAAGTAGTTATTATGTTCCGGAGCAGTCTAAGCTGCCGATTTTTGCCACCATAGGTATGTTCCTGATTGCCTTTGGTGCTGCGAATTGGATTAATGGTGGGAGTTCCTATATTTTCTTTACTGGTGCACTAACCCTAGCATCAGTCTTATGGTTTTGGTTTGCCGCAGTCATTAAGGAAAATATGGCAGGCTTGAATAGTGAGCAGCTCAAGCGATCATATGTTTGGGGTATGGGGTGGTTTATCTTCTCTGAGGTTATGTTCTTTGCAGCATTTTTTGGCGCCTTATATTATATACGGAATTTTTCAGTACCTTGGTTGGGCGGAGAAGGCGATAACGGAATTTCCAATATGCTATGGCAAGGTTTTGAGAGCTCATGGCCTGTATTTGTTACCCCAGATGCCGCCGCCCACGGAGATACAGCAAAATTCATAGGGCCGAAAGATGTCATTGATCCATGGCATCTACCGCTATGGAATACCATTATCTTATTGACCTCCAGTGTCACTGTACATTTTGCTCATGTATTTTTGAAAAAGGGGCAGCGAGCTAAGTTTAATGCTTGGCTGGGATTAACGGTGATCCTCGGAGCGGTATTCCTGTACTTGCAAGCGAAGGAATACTATGAGGCCTACCAGCACCTCGGACTTACATTGGAATCTGGAATTTACGGTACTACATTCTTTATGCTAACAGGGTTCCATGGTGCACACGTGACTTTAGGAACAATCATGCTGTTAATAATGTTACTACGGTCAGTTATTGCTCAACATTTTAAACCTAATGATCACTTTGGGTTTGAGGCCGCGAGCTGGTATTGGCACTTTGTAGATGTGGTATGGGTTGGACTTTTTATCTTTGTCTATGTTCTTGGAGCTTGATGGTGAGATAATGATCCACTTCACGATGACAATACATTGATGGAGTGGATCTAAGAAATCATCAATATTTATCGGTCCAGGGAGCGCTTTTAACTAGGATTCCGCTTTCGAATCCGTACCAAATGGCAAGCAAAAGTAGAACCGCAAGTGAAATTCTAATTCCCAGGGCATAGAGCGTGCGTTTTGATTGTGGAGCTCCCATATCCCTTAATAAAAAAAATAGGGCACTGGAAAGGCTGACCAGTACTGCAAGAAAAAGAGCAACAATAACGATTTTCAGCCACATATTATTATTTTCCACCATATGATGCAGTAGCGCATGACACTTGAAATACCATCAGTCTCTGCGAAAAAAAACAGTGTACCACTGATTCGTAACTGGCCTATAACCATCTTTTCGGCTGTATTACTTCCTTTGCTGATTTCACTGGGATTTTGGCAGTTACAGAGAGCTGAAGAGAAGGCACTTATAGTTGCAGAAGTTGACTCCGGGCTGTCGGCACAACCCATTTCTCCTGTTGAAGGGACTGTTTTAAATCGATTTACTCCTGTGATTCTAACAGGTAAGTATAGCGAAGAAATCTACTTTCTGGATAATCGAACTCGAAGAGGCCGAGCAGGTTATGAAGTGTTACAGGTTTTTAATTCTAATGACAGGCGCTGGTTGATCAATCGGGGGTGGGTGGCCATGCCGCTTAGCAGAAAAATCTACCCAGAAATCACCTACCCAAAAACCATGATGACCATTATAGGTTTCCTGCATCCGATAGATGATAAATATACTCAAACTTCCTATAAAAAACTGGATGACCGGAGAGTGCAATATATAGATAGTTGGTTCGCTGATGAAATAAAACTGACAGAAAAATTATGGGTTGTGAGATTAACTGCAGATTCACATTCAGCTCTTGAAACAGGGTGGAATCTTGTAAATAGTAGCCCTGACCGGCATCGGGCATATTCTGTTCAATGGTTCAGTATGTCAATAGCCCTTGTCATTTTATGGATGTTTGCGGCCACTAATTTTGCTAGGCTATCAAGAAATAAAATAACTAGAAAAAGTTGAGGTATTTCTGTGATGGAAAAAAAAGAACAAGTATCCATTTTTGAAAGCGCGCAAAAATCTAAGAGCTATACGCAGCGAAGGAGACTGCAGGGAATTTCTATTGTCGCTTCAGTGCTTCTTCCAATTGCTGCTGCTTATATTGTTTTCTATACGGGGATGGGAATGCCCTCGGGAACAATCAATCAGGGCGAGCTTATTCAGCCGCCTGTAAAAATCGATGACTTTAAGGTGACTTTTCAAGGGAAACAGATGCCGCTGGTAAACACTGAATCACCTAAATGGCGTTATTTGATTTTTGGGGGGGAAGAGTGTGGTTATGAATGTGAAAAACTCTTGTATACCAGCAGGCAAGTTCATATTCGTTTAGGTGAGAAGGCAAACCGGGTTGAAAGACTTTTGATAACAGGTGGAGCGATCTCTGCTGATAGGGAGGAGCAGCTCAAGAGTGAACACCCCCGTTTGAGGGTATTGCAATTAAATCAGGAAAATATACAAGCTCTCCAGGAATTGACTGCCCATCAGAATGTAGCTGACATTCGCGCAGTTCTGATCGACCAGAAGGGGTTTGCAATGATGGCATACGATAATCATCACAGCGGAAATCAGTTATTGAAGGATATCAAACGTCTATTGAGGTACTCCTATGACAAGTAAATGGGAGAAAACCACAACAAATAATCTTGATCTTAATCAGCAGGCATACACCAGCTTACGATTAAAGTTGGTGTTGGGAGGTTGTGCTCTCGCAATTGTAGTTGTTGTGTTGGGAGCTTTTACCCGGCTGGTTGATGCCGGGCTGGGTTGTCCAGATTGGCCTGGTTGCTATGGGTACCTTACCTGGCCAGATGACATAGATGAAATACAATCTGCTAATAACGCCTTTCCGGATGCTCCTGTTGATACCAGTAAAACCTGGCCTGAAATGGTGCACCGCTATTTTGCCGGAGCTTTGTTACTATTGGTGGCAACTCTCACCTATATATCCTGGCGTATTCCGAGGCAGAGAACATTTAAGCAGACCCACATCTTGATGGGGTTGATTATTTTACAAGCAGCTTTTGGCATGTGGACGGTGACATTAAAGCTCTGGCCTCAGGTGGTCACAGCGCATCTATTGGGTGGTATGGCAACCTTATCCATGCTTTGGATGTTAGCTGAGCGCCTGAGAAATGGAATTAGTTATGTTTCCACAGCGCAATATCGAGCACTGTGCAAATTATACCCCCTAGCCTTTCTGACCATTATCATGGTCATTCTCCAAATAGCCTTGGGCGGCTGGACAAGCTCAAATTATGCGGCACTTGCATGCCCGGACTTCCCCAGTTGCCATGGACAGTGGTGGCCAAGTGCTGATTTCGAAGAGGGCTTTAATATCGCCCAGCAAATAGGACCAAATTATTTGGGCGGAGTCCTTGAGAGTGATGGGCGTACGGCTATTCACTATACCCACCGCCTCGGTGCACTGGTGGTAACATTGATGGTTATTTCCCTTGCTGTACTTACTTGGCGAGCGGGCTTAAAACGATGGGCACTAGGGTTAACAGGGCTCCTGGCTTTTCAGGTCGGCCTAGGTATTGCGAACGTTATTCTTTTTCTACCGCTTTCAGTTGCAGTGGCGCACAATGCCGGTGCAGCTCTACTTCTATTGGGAACTTTGACTTTCTATTATCGAATTAAGAAAGTTAGACCAGTGGAACCGAGCGAAGAAAATGATTGTGTTGAGCCCTTGCCACATAGGCCGATTTTGACGGGTGGGCATTGACAGTACTTACTACTGGGTCAGAAGGAAAGAATACACAGCACTCGAGACGCGCTGTGAATACATCCCTGTAAGCTCGTAATCGGCATCCATGCCTCATACGGTCCCGAGCGCAGTGTATTCTTTCCAATAGGTCATATCAGGGAAGAAATAAGCGGATTAAATTATGATCGTACAAACAGGTGAGATAGTTTCAACAGGTTGGCGTGATTATTATGAACTCACCAAGCCTAGGGTGGTGATGTTAATGATACTCACGTCGGTTATAGGGATGTTGCTCTCGGTTCCGGGAATGGTGCCGCTAGATATATTACTATGGGGTAATCTTGGTATAGCCCTTTGTGCAGGTAGTGCAGCGACAGTAAATCATCTGGTCGACCGTTATATTGATACGAAGATGGCGCGGACCAGTAATCGCCCCGTCGCAAAGGGACGTGTGGAGCCCCATAAAGCACTGCTGTTTTCTTTAATACTTGGCATTATGGGAATGTCGGTTCTTATATTCTTTGTGAATGCTTTAACAGCGTGGCTTACGCTGACTTCTCTACTTGGTTATGCAGTTATCTACACAATGTTCTTAAAACATGCGACCCCTCAGAATATTGTTATTGGCGGTCTGGCTGGTGCTGCACCGCCTTTACTGGGTTGGACAGCTGTAACAGGTGAAATCCACGGGCATGCATTATTATTGGTTTTGATCATATTTGCCTGGACTCCTCCCCATTTTTGGGCATTGGCTGTTCACCGAAAGGATGATTATGCCCGTGCTAACGTTCCCATGCTTCCCGTCACCCATGGTATCCCATATACAAATTTACATATTCTGCTTTATACCCTGATTCTTTTTGCAGTGAGCCTGCTGCCCTTTGCCACAGCTATGCTGGGTTGGCTCTATTTATTGGGGGCGGTTGTGCTCGGCTTGGGTTTTGTATACTGGAGCCTGGTGATGTTACGTGGGCGTAATCCAAATTCGGGGATGGAGACATTCAAATACTCTATTATTTATTTGATGGCTTTATTTTGCATAATGCTAATAGATCACTATTTAATAGCGGTGTAACAAAATGAATAACAGTGAAACCAAAAATGCTAACTATTTAACTTTACAAAAACAGAAGCGCGGTATTCGCATCACAATTGCTATTTTACTGCTATTCATTATCGCAGTTCTAGTAGGCTTTGTTAACAAAATGAATCAGCCGCGAGTGATTACAGATTCTGAGTTACGTTTAAATGGTACTGTTAAGTTACAGCGAGCGAGAATAATTGATAACTTTCAATTACTCTCAGACACAGGAGAAGTATTCCAAATCGAAAATTTGAGTGGTAACTGGAGCTTGATATTTTTTGGTTTCACACACTGCCCAGATGTTTGTCCAACAACTTTAACTACATTGAACAATTTTTACCAATTGCTTGATGAAGATACTCGGAAAGATACCAATATAATTTTGGTATCTGTTGATCCAAAAAGGGACAAGCCTGAAACGTTACATGATTATGTGCGGTACTTTAATAGTGATTTTTTAGGCGTTACAGGGGATTTTATTGAAATAAAGCGTTTTGCCAGCCAACTTAATGTTCCTTTTAACAAAGTTATGCTGGATGATGGAAACTATACGATGGACCATGGTTCTCAGGTGGTGCTTATTAATCCGCTTGGTCACTACCATGCGTTCTTTAAAGCCCCTCTTGATCCGGCAAAAATGAAGTTGACCTTTCGATCAATCCGCGCGACCTTTAATGGGTAGCAGTCTGGGGCCCGTAAAAGACATTGATACAGGGGCCGGGCATGCATCTGTGATTTAGCAAGGATTGAATAATGGAAAATGAGAGTGCTCCCAAGCAAATAATAAGCTCCAAAGTAGGCATAGGAGCTCCAACTCCCTGGGAGGCCCCAACTCTGTTGCTTTTGTGTGTAGTCCCTTTTGGCTGGGTGGGATTGCTGGCACCGGTTATTTGGTTGGCGCTGACCGGCATAGAAATCTATAAAGGCTGGCAGCGAGGGGTGTTGTTTTTGATAACAGCCTTGTTAATGTTAGTTGCCGGCCTAAATATCATTCCTGGTAGTGAACGCATACAGGTTTTACCACCCTATACCGATAGTACTGGAAATCTGATTTATGCGAGCATAAATAGTGGCAAAGCAGTTATCGCCATAGCATTACTCGCGTTTATGTTACGTTTACGACAAACTATACAATTAGCAGAGCTGCCTTATCTGTTTGCTGCTATTGCGATTCCGGTTTTAAGTGGACTGCTTTTATATGGTTATTCATACAAAGCATCGTTAACGATTTTTATCGCAATTTTGATCAACCTACTTATAGTGTGTATTAGCGAAGAGGGATTCTTCCGCTGGATACTGCAAAGAGGGTTGGCAGAAGTTCTAGGACGCTGGCGATGGGTATCTGTGCCCGTTATTGCTTTGGTATTTACTTTATTGCATGTTGGGTGGTCTGCCGATCCTGCAGCTAAATTTTTACTGGGATTGGCTGCACTTTGTTATGCCATGCTCTGGTATCTACGCAGCAACTTTTGGCTTTGTGTCTTTGCCCACTGGGGGGTAAATCTACTTCATATGTTGATTCTGCCTTACCCTTTGCCTGGGTAGTAATATTTCCAAATCAACAGTTACGGTAAATTTCAACATATATCTTTAGCATATTACCTTTCAGTGTAAAGTAGTATTTTTGTTTTAAAAATTTCGGAGTGTCGGGATGAAAAAACTCTATATTATTTTTCTGGCAGCACTTGTAGCCTGTACAGGGGGAGTGAATAAGGATCGCCAAAAATTAGCGGAAGAGCTGGTGCAGAGCAATATCTTAGTGGATGGGCACATAGATGTCCCTTACAGGTTATCCAAGGGGAAAGTCGATGTAGGGGTAGCAACTGAAGATGGAGATTTTGATTTTCCTCGAGCCAGTAGTGGTGGTCTAAACGCTCCATTTATGTCGATATATATACCTGCTGAAAAGGAAGTAGAGGGTACGGCTAAAGAATATGCGGATGGATTAATAGATTCTGTAGAGCAGATGGTAGCAGCACATCCCCAAAAATTTGCCATTGCAAAAAATTTAGAAAATCTTAAAGAGCAAATTAGCCAGGGTAAGATCTCCATGCCGTTAGGTATGGAAAATGGAGCCGCTATAGATGGCAACCTGGAAAATCTCAAACATTTTTATGACAGGGGAGTTCGTTATATCACACTTACTCACTCAAAAAGTAATCATATCTCTGACTCTTCCTACGATAAAGAGCGCCCTTGGGGGGGGCTTAGTGATTTTGGGGAAAAGTTGATCAGAGAAATGAACACATTGGGTGTTATGGTGGATGTGTCACATATCTCAGATGAGGCTTTTTGGCAGGTGATAGAGGTTTCTGCTGTGCCGGTAATTGCTTCACATTCTTCAGCGCGACACTTCACCCCCGATTTTGAACGCAATATGAGTGACGAGATGATCAAGGCTCTGGCAAACAGGGGGGGCGTAATTATGATCAACTTTGGATCAACCTTTATCAGTGCAAAATCCCGTGATTCCAGTGCTTTGATTAACGCTTCTGTTGATCAATTTATGCAGGAAAGAAACTTCACTGAAAAAAATGAAGAGGTTAAAGCCTATATGGAGGCGTTGCGTAAGGAAAAATTTGTTTATGCCGATCTAGAGGATGTACTTGACCATTTTGATCATATTCGCAGTCTTGTGGGAGTTGATCATATTGGAATAGGCTCCGATTTTGATGGCGTCGGAGATAGTCTGCCAAATGGTTTGAAGGATGTTTCCGCATACCCAAATCTTGTTTTTGGTTTATTGGAACGTGGTTACAGCCGTGATGACATCAAAAAGATCCTGGGCGAAAATGTTTTACGCGTTTGGCGCATTAACGAAGAATATGCAATCTTACAGAGGCGCTAATCCTTTAGTAATGCCTCATACTTAAAAGGGAGAAGGGAAGAATACACTGCGCTCGGGACCGTATGAGGCATGGATGCCGATTACGAGCTTACAGGGATGTATTCACAGCGCGTTTCGAGTACAGTGTATTCTTTTCTTCTGACCCAGTAGTAAGTATATTATGCTGTCAATAATATTCTATTTTGGGAATATCATCTCGAGTGGAAATATCCTTTGATGAAAGTGATCAGACTTTCAAAGACCACGCGGTTTATAATTGGATGGGTCGGGTTATTAATTGCTGCGCCATTTTTTCTTTGGGGTCTGGCGGGTTTACTAGGTGTAGTTCCTTCGATGCTTAAAGTTTTTGGTATTGAGGGACTACGTGTACCTGCGGGCATCACTATTATAGGATTGGTAATTGCAGCTATTGGATTCTGGGATTATGAAGAGGATTAGGAGATAATAACGTGCTGAAAGTATCAGACCTTTTTATTATGTTGGCAGTTCTAATCTCTTTTGCTTTGTCTGGATACTTGTGGTTCAGTGGGCATAAGGACCAGGGTATATTTACCGCCTTATGGGTTCCAAGTATTCTTGCATTCGGTATCTATTTTAAAGTATCCGTCTTACTTGCTCGCCGAGGCTGAATGTGTCTGAGTCATTTATTCTGGCAATTGGAATTGGTGTATCAATCTGTTTGTTAATTGGAATTGTTTTAACTGTGTATGAATTCCATAAGGCTGGATCGGAACCAGTTAAAAAGCCCGCTAATAAGGATTAATCTACTATATCAATATAATTATAAAGTTAGAATGCGGAGCACTTGCCTGCTTCGCAAGAGTAAAAAGGGAAGCCATGAGCTTCCCTTTTTATTGGGAGTTACTGCCCTCTATTTAAAAAGAGTATGTCATCTTGCCGTAGATAAAGCGACCACGTGGGTCGTGCTGGGATTGCACATAGCCGTACAAGTCATCAGCTCCATCACCGATAGCAAATGGTGGTTCTTCATCGAAGAGGTTTTCTGCTCCAAGGCTGAGCACCATATTATTAAACCCAGTGTATCGTGCTTGGAAATTCACAGTCATAAATGAGTCCACTGTACGATCAGTTCGGGAAGCTCCGTGGTCGGGAACATCCTCAAATTCCCCAATGTAATTTATTCCCGCACTAAGTCCAAAATTGTCCATGGACCAGTCGGCGGTAGTCGTCCAACGGTGTTGGGGATACTCATACTCGCCAGCTAAATCTTCATTAATAGGGTCTTCACTGCTACCTAATCCTATACGGTCAAACTCGACGAGATAGGAATAGTCCAGTCGAAGTCCAAGTTCACCGCCGGCTAGTGCCAAGCCACTGTAAACCGCGGTGAAATCGATACCAGAGACATCCTGCTCACCGATATTCAGGTAGGTGCCGTAGATTTCCTGAATTGGGCCCAAAGTATCTTCAGGTCTTAGGGGATCTGCACGATTACAGATCACACTATCCTGGCTATCACAGTACTTATCATAAAGGTGCTGTGCAGGTTGATCCTCAATTTTGTTTTCCTGAGTGATATTCCAGTAGTCCAGGGACAACTGCAGCCCTTCCAATGGTTCAAGTACAGCACCGATATTGAATGATTCAGATTCTTCAGGTTCCAAATCGGGATTACCTGTAAAGACAATGGTGTAGTCAGTTGAACTACAAAGGGTTTCATTCTCCGCGCAACCGTAGGTATCATTATCCTCTAGGAATACTGATTTCTGTGATGGACCCAGTCCAACTTGAGCCAGTGAGGGGGCGCGGAACCCTGTGCCCCAAGAAGTGCGCAGGGTAAGCATTTCATTGACGGGCCACAGCAGGCTGGCCATGGGATTGGTTGAGCTGCCGAAATCGCTATAGTCATCATAACGGCCAGCGAGGCTGAGTTCGATGTCGGCTGGTAGAGGGATGGCGAACTCCACGAAAGCCGAGGTGATGTCCCGGCTAGCCTTAGCATAAACAGATTCAGTACCAAAAATCAGTCCGCGTTGGAATTGGTCATCGGGTATATCAGAGATTTTTTCTTCACGGTATTCGAGACCCGTGGCCATAGCTACGGTACCGTTGCTGGTTTCAAATAGATCGCCATTAATGGAAAAGTCGTAACCGGTGAACTCTGATTTGCCTTGGCGAACCAGGCTGGTAGTTATCGCATCTATGACAGATTCCGGATTTTCCACGCCGCCAAAGGGATTGTAATTACCGGCATTGATCTGCTCTTGTAACAGATCAGTGCGTACCCAGCCTTGGGATTTACTACCGGTTTGTTTCGATTCGCTACGGGAACGCTGTACAGAGGCCTCCCAATCCCACTCGGCGATGCTGCCGCGTAGCCCAAAAACGCCACGTAAATTATCAGTTTCTATTTCCCAATGGCGCGCACCGGCATCCACGGTACGAAAACGGTAGATTTCCACATCTTCGCCAAATGGGTTGTCGGGATGATCAGCTAGTACATAGAGTCCCGCAGTTTCATCTAAAGGCGTTGGTGCTCCCTGGGCGACAGAGGTGTTATGCTGTACGGCGATTTCACTGAAGAACTCCAGGTTTTCGGTGAGATCTGTATGACTGAGCATTAATAAACCTGTGCGCTCCGCTTCCGGAGTGATAAGAGTCCAGGGCCCGTAATCGTAAAGACAGGTTTTGCCGTTATCGCGCTCCTCTGGGCAACTTGGGTCGGGTACACTTGTGCCATCTCCTGATGCAAGAATAAAACTACCTGGGAAGCCACGGGATGACCAGTTGTTATTGCCTCCGCGGCTCGCCAAATTCGGGTTGTCCAGGCCTCGTTCAGAGCTGGAAAGTCGTGAGTTTTTGTGGTGGTCCAAAATAACGGTGAAATTGGAGTTTTCTCCATTGACCCCCCAGACTGCGCTGAATGACTGCTCGTCGTAGCCATCGGCACTGCCATAGTCCATAGAGACTTCGGCGCCTTCAAAGTCTTTGCGCAATACCAGGTTGACCACACCAGCTATGGCGTCAGAACCGTAAATAGCGGAGGCTCCATCTTTCAGTATTTCCACCCTTTCAACTGCTGCTAGCGGAATACTGTTGATATCTACAAAGTTAGTACCGATGTTTTCGGCGAAGGAGCTGATAGCTACACGCTTGCCATTGACCAATACCAGGGTTGCGTCGGCGCCCATACCACGCAAACTAACCGCCGCTGCACCATTGGCGGTTGAGTCCTGATTATTGCCACGGGTGGAGAAAGTGCCATTACCGGCGGCAGGGTTTTTCTCAAACAGTTGCTGCAGGTTGGTATAACCGGAATTCTCGATAGTCTCACGATCCATCACTTGGACCGGGGTAGCATTCTCGAACTCGGAGTTGCGACTGATACGTGAGCCAACAACAGTGACTTCCTCAAGAGCTTCCTCCTCAGCGGCAAGGAGGGTTTGGGGCGTTGTAGCGGCAATTGTAGCCAGTATGGCGCTTGCTAATACGTTGCGACGGAGAGTGAATTTTTCCATGTTTTGCTGAACCTTTTTATTGTCATAGTCCGTGACTGGCCAAGTGGCTGGTCGTTGGGCAACACTAGCAACGGCGGAAAATTGAAACAATTGGCTGGAGGCGGAGCACAAGCTTATTGGGAAGATAGGTGATACAAGTCGCTTTTATGGGTGTGATTAGGTGCCAAAATGCGATAAATGGCACCTATCAAGAAGGTCATAAGAGAGTATTGTTTTGGCGTCATTTACTACCAAGTGGGCGTAGCTGGCAGATGAGGAAGAACAGCGAAGCGGCCAGGACAATAGAAGGCCCGGCGGGGGTATTCCACAAAATTGAGGCCAGCAGACCAAGCACCACGGCGAGACAGCCGATCAGTGATGCCAGCAGGGCCATCTTTTCCGGTGTACGGGAGAGCTTGCGCGCCGCAGCGGCGGGAATTATCAGCAGTGCTGTAATCAGCAATACGCCGACAACTTTCATGGCGATAGCAATTAGCAGCGCCAACATCAACATCAGGGCCATGCGCACCCGTTCCACCGATATGCCTTCAACGGAAGCTAACTCCTCGTGCAGGGTAAAGGCCAGAAGTTTTTCCCAAAGGAAATAGAGTAGGGCAAGAATACCCACCGCTGTCACGGACATCAGCACAAGATCATGACTGCCCACTGCGAGAAGGTCGCCCAGTAGCAGAGAGAGTAAGTCCACTTTTATCTGGAACAGGCTCACGGTTACTATGCCGAGAGCCAGCATTGAATGGGAGAGGATACCCAGCAAGGTATCTACCGCCAGTTTTTGTCGCCGTTGCAGATACATCAAGAGTACCGCCAGCAGGCAGCAGGTGGCGCCAACGGCCAGTGTTGGCATGATATGCAGGACAAAGCCCAAGGTAACGCCGAGCAGAGCAGAGTGGGCGAGGGTGTCGCCAAAATAGGCCATGCGTCGCCACACAGCAAAACAGCCGAGTGGGCCGCTGACCACGGCCACCAGTAGGCCGGCGCACAGGGCGTACCAGAGAAATTGGCTGTGCAGTAACTCACTGAAGTCGACCACTTTTGGCTCTCTATTTTTTATTGCTGGGAGTTTTCTTGGGGTGGTCGTGTATACACTCGCCCGCATCAGCAATATCACCACTCAATTTGTGTTGGTGGTTGTGTTGGTGCGTGTAGGGAGCCACTTTGTCACCAAAGAGTTCCAGATAGGCTGGGTCCTTGCTCACTTGTTCAGGGTGGCCATGGCAACAGATGTGTTGGTTGAGACACAGTACGCGGTCAGTTGCGGCCATTACCAGGTGCAGGTCGTGAGAAACCAGTAATACCCCACAGCCGAGCTCGTCTCTCAGAGTAGCAATCAACTGGTACAATTCACTCTGTCCTCCTACATCCACCCCTTGAGTGGGTTCATCCAGCACCAGTAATTGTGGCTTGCGGGATGCCGCACGGGCGAGCAGAACTCTCTGCATCTCTCCGCCGGAGAGGTTGGCCAGGCTGGCTTTGAGAAGTTGCCCGGCACCGACTCTATCCAGTGCTTTTTGGGCCTGGGCTACGTCCATACCGGGTTGGCCAAGCAGCAGGAAGCGCTCCACGGACATGGGCATGGAGCTATCAATTTGCAGTCGCTGTGGCATGTAGCCGATACGCAGTCCCGGCAAGCGCCAGATGCTCCCACTGCTAGGCTTGGTAAGGTCCAGTAGCAACCTGAGTAGAGTGGTTTTACCTGCACCATTTGGGCCTATCAGGGTCACAATTTCCCCCTGTAGCAATTCCAGGGTTATGCCCTTGAGCAGCTGCCGGCCGGTTAATTGCAGAGAGATACTGTCGGCGGTAATTAGCGGCGCGGAAGGGCTCAGGGTGGAATCTCCGGGGTTGGCAAGGAAAACGGTTTCTTCTTTCCGGCTTTAACGGCGCGCCACCGGATGCGTATCTGGCCAATCGGGCTGGCGGCTTTAAGCCGGTTGTGATTATATCCCAGTTTTGTGTCACTAAATGTTTCCGATGTCCCCCTCTATACGTGTTTCCTTCACTTCCGTCCTGGTCATACTGAGTTTGTGCCTGCTGGCCTGTAGTAAACCGCAACAGCCTAGTGGGCAGGCGGAAGTAGTGGTCAGTGTAGGTCCCCTGGCTCTGATTGCCCGAGAAATTACCGGGGAGGAGCTGCCCGTGCGTCAGCTGATAAAGGGAGCCGATCCTCATCACTATGCCCCCAGTGTCTCCGAGCGCGCCTTATTGGAGCGTTCACTACTCCTTGTGTGGCTGGGGCCGCAAATGGAAGGTGTTCTCGCTAAGCAGGCGTCATTTCTTGCTGATGAGCGGCAGCTGCAACTGCTGAGTCGTGACGATTATGAATACAAGGGTGCCAGCGTTACCGACCCTCACCTGTGGTTGCGCCCGCGCAATGCGGCGATTGTGGCTGCGCAGATCGCCGAACGTCTGGCCGAGTTGCGGCCACGGCAGGCCGAGCTATATCGCAGTCGCGCGCGGGATTTCTCCCAGTCCATGGCCAATTTGCAAAAGGTGCTAGATCGCGCCTTGTGGGGTTACCGTGATGTCCCAATAGTGGTTACCCACGATGCCTATGGGCACTTCTTTGGATCTGCTGGGGTGACAACTCACGCGCTCGGGGATGGCAGCGGCGGTGGCTACGGTGCTCGCACTATGCTCGATCTCTCCGCAATGGAGCAGGGTTGCCTTTTTGGGGAGGTGCCAGAAAATGACCGCGACCGACAGCTGGCGGAGCACCTGGGGCTGAAATACGCGGCGCTGGATCTACTTGGCGAGAAGCTGGCAGATAATGCCAGTTATCGAGACCTGATCGAATCCCTACTAACGCAGGCGCGTAGTTGTCTGAGCCAGATTCCCGACACGGGTCATGGCCGTGCCTCACAGGAGTGATTGCCTGGAGGCGGAAAGGGCACCCGGCGCTAGCTACTGCCGGGTGCAGAGAAAAATTGAAGGGAAGGGTTAACCGGCGTTGTCACTTTCATCTTTTATTTTTTGTAGTTTTTCCACGCGCATGGCATTGCCTTCGGCCTGCCGGCGCAGCTTTTCCAGCTGGCGCATTTGGCGTTTAAACAGGGCCTTTTCTTGTTCCCGTGTTGCTTCCTCCAACATCAACTCGTGACTTGGCGAGTATGGAAAAGCCGCTGTTGCAGAGTTCGCCTTTTGAGCCTTCTCCGTTTCGCAGGCTGAAACCGCGCCAGCTTGTATAGCCAAGATGTGGGCAGCCAGTGAAAGAGCGGCGTACATCACTCCTCTCATAATTAGAGTCCTTCCTTTAAATATCTGATGGGCACTGTTTCCGTAGGAACAACAATCCCTGTGCCGCCTGTAGGCAGCCAGTCACTGATGGTCCCTGGGGAGATAGCGAATGGTTAAAGTCGCTACCGGCAAGACTAGACAAGCCTGAGGGTTTGGTGAGGCTAATACGCCGATAGTTGTCGCCGCCGCGCCGAGATGAGTTGGCTTAGATGTAAAGGGGATTCAGGCGAAGGGGGTGGCGGCAAATATTATTCTCAGCCTTGATAGGCGGAAAAACTGTGTGAAGGGCGTTATCCTATCGACCTCTCTCGCGCCCCGAGCGCCAAACATAGCCAAGTAAAAGAACTCCGTACTTTATGAGTAAACAAAACACCGATGCCGCTCCGCTGATTTTGGTGGATGGCTCCTCTTACCTGTATCGCGCCTTCCATGCCCTACCGCCGTTAACCACTAGCCAGGGTAAACCTACTGGTGCGGTGCGAGGTGTGATTAGTATGTTGCGCCGCCACTTGAAGGAGCATCCGGATAGCCCTGTGGTAGTGGTGTTTGATGCTAAGGGCAAAACTTTCCGCGATGAGATGTTCGCCGAATACAAATCTCACCGCCCACCTATGCCCGATGACCTGCGCGAACAGATTCAGCCGATTCATGACATTATCGACGCTATGGGATTGCCCCGCCTGGTGGTGGATGGCGTCGAGGCGGATGATGTTATTGGCACCCTGGCCCTGGAGGCCCAACAACAGGGGCTTGAGGTGATTATTTCCACCGGTGATAAGGATATGGCGCAATTGGTGCGCCCTGGCGTCACCTTGGTTAATACCATGTCTAATACCGAGCTGGACAGCGAAGGCGTGGTAAAGAAATTCGGTATTGGCCCCGAGTTGATCATCGACTTCCTGGCCTTGATGGGAGACAAGTCTGACAATATCCCAGGCGTACCGGGGGTTGGTGAGAAGACCGCACTGGCTCTGCTGCAGAATCTCGGCGAGCTAAAGACAATCTACGCCGACCTTGACGCGATTACACCCCTGGCGTTTCGCGGAGCCAAGACGCTTGGCAAGAAAATGGCAGAACATCGTGAAGCAGCGGAGCTTTCTTACAAGCTGGCCACGATCAAGACCGATGTAGAAATGCCCTACCATCCACAGGACCTGCATAACTCAGCCCCCAACACTGAGGCACTGATCAAGCTGTTCACTCAGAATGAGTTCCGTGCTTGGTTGGAAGAGCTGACCACTGAGGAAGCCGATGAAGCAATGTCTGAGGCCGCCGAACGGGATTATGTCATCGTGACTGAGATGGCGGAGTTGGATACTTGGATACAGCAGCTCAAGGGCGCCAATATTTTCTCTTTTGATACAGAGACCACCAGCCTCAATTACATGCAGGCAAAACTGGTGGGCGTGTCTTTTGCCGTGGAGCCTTACCGCGCTGCTTATGTGCCCCTGGCCCACGACTATATGGGCGCACCAGAACAGTTGCCTATTGAAGAAGTGCTGCAAAAACTGAAGCCGCTGCTGGAGAGTGAAAAGCAGAGAAAGGTGGGGCAGAACCTCAAATACGATAGCCATATATTGGCCAATTACGGTATTGAACTGCGCGGCATCGCGCGAGATACCATGTTGGAATCTTATGTACTCGACAGTACTGGCAGTCGTCACGATATGGACAGCCTGGCCCTCAAATACCTAGGCGAGCACACGGTACATTTTGAAGATATCGCTGGTAAAGGTGTCAAGCAGCTTACTTTCAATCAGATTGAGCTGGACAAGGCTGGGCCCTACGCTGCCGAGGATGCCGATATTACTTTACGTCTGCACAATGAGCTGAGTACGCGCCTGGAGCGGGAGCCCACCCTGGTAAAAGTGCTCAATGAGATTGAAATGCCACTGTTGCCTGTGCTCGCGCGCATGGAGCGCAATGGCGCTTATATCGATGCGAAGATGCTTGCGGCGCAGAGTGCCGAGCTGGAGCAGTCAATGCGCGAGCTGGAGCAGAAGGCTTATGCTGTGGCTGGAGAGGAATTCAATCTGGGTTCCACCAAGCAACTTGGCGTCATTTTATTTGAGAAACTGCAGATCCCAGTGATCAAGAAAACGCCTAAGGGTGCCCCCTCCACAGCGGAGGCGGTGCTGCAGGAACTGGCACATAACCATGAATTGCCGGCGCTGATCATGCAGTACCGCGGCTTGGCCAAATTGAAAAACACCTATACCGACAAGCTACCGAAGATGATTGATCCGGCTAGTGGTCGCGTCCACACTTCCTATCATCAGGCAGTAGCGGCTACCGGACGCCTGTCTTCCAGCGACCCCAACCTGCAGAATATTCCGATTCGCACCGATGAGGGCCGCCGTATTCGCCGCGCCTTTACCGCCGACCCGCGTATCAATGGCGGCAGTGAAATCATCGCCGCGGACTATTCGCAGATCGAATTGCGCATTATGGCGCATCTGTCTGGTGATAAAGGTTTAGTGGATGCCTTTGCCCATGACGCGGATATTCACCGTGCCACTGCCGCTGAAGTGTTTGAAGTCGCTCTGGATGAGGTCAGTGACGAGCAGCGCCGCCGTGCCAAGGCTATCAATTTCGGCCTGATTTACGGCATGTCTGCTTTCGGCCTGGCCAAGCAGCTGGATATCCCCCGCGCCGATGCCCAGATTTATATCGATCGTTATTTCGAGCGCTACCCAGGCGTGCTGCGCTATATGGAGACTACCCGTACGCAGGCTGCGGAGAAGGGCTATGTGGAAACCCTGTTCGGCCGCCGCTTGTATCTGCCGGAAATTAACTCGCGCAATGGAATGCAGCGTCAGGCGGCTGAACGCACTGCCATCAATGCACCCATGCAGGGTACTGCCGCCGATATTATCAAGCTGGCTATGATCGCTGTAGATACCTGGCTCAGGGAGCAAAATTTACAGACCAAACTGATTATGCAGGTACACGATGAGCTGGTTCTTGAGGTACCCAAGATGGAAACTGAAACTGTCGCCAGCGGTCTGGTTGAATTAATGCAGGGTGCGGCGCAGTTGGATGTACCACTGATTGTCGATCTGGGTCGTGGCAAAAACTGGGATGAGGCCCACTAAAAATGGCCTTTTGTTGATTCCTGTGCCTGCAACCTTATTCGCTGCCACCGAAATTTTGGCAATGGGGTAGCTGCAGAGGACGTTTAACGAATATTGCGCCAATTTTCATGTTTTGATCGGCGTTTTTACGATCTTTGTGGGAATTCGTGGAACTGTTCCGGCGCAGGGCTCTCTAAAAGGGCAAGATTGTTGGAATGCGTCATCATCCCCCAAGGAAGTCAGATGTTTGCCCCGGTACTCCCCCAAGTCCGGGGCATTTTTTTTGCCCTCTTACCGGAAAAGTTTTTGCTCCCTCCCTGCTCTTCCAAGCTTTTTCATGGATTAGGTGACACTACCGCGGCGGTTGGGCTCACTGGCGTTTGGCTGGTCTAGTCTGAGCACTACAGAGTTTGCATTTAATCAAAAAATCTTTAGGCATCTTTTCCGAGGATCGCGCTCTTCCTAGGAGTGGATGCGGGGCAGGGAAGTGCTGCTTAGGCGCAACCCCTGGCCGATTTCAGCCGGGAGACAATTAATGCAGAGCAGGGTCATTGCGTTGGCAGCGGAGGGCAAAACCTTAAACGCCTCGCTCACTCTGCCGCAAGATGCGCGGGCGCTTGTGATTTTTGCCCATGGCAGTGGCAGCAGCCGCACCAGCCCGCGCAATATTGCTGTGGCCGGTAAGTTAAATGATGCTGGCTTTGCCACCCTATTGTTTGATCTATTAAGTGCTGATGAAAGCCGTGCCGATGCCGCCACTTGCGAGTATCGCTTTGACATCGACTTGAGCGCGCGCCGCCTGGTGGAAGTGGTCGACTGGGCCGCACATGATGAGAGTACCCGGAAACTCCAGGTTGGTCTATTTGGCGCCAGTACCGGGGCAGCTGTCGCGCTGGTAGCAGCTGCAGAACGCCCCTCACTGGTGAATGCAGTGGTTTCCCGAGGCGGTCGCCCAGACTTGGCCGGAGCAGACCTATCGTTGGTAAAGGCCCCGACACTATTGCTTGTTGGCGGAGATGACAAGCAGGTGCTGGAATTGAATAAAGAGGCGTTGACCCACATGGTAAATGGGCCCCGACTACAAATCATTCCCCATGCGAGTCACCTATTTGAGGAGCCTGGGACAATGGATGAGGTGGTGCGCCTGACAACCCGTTGGTTTCGCGCGAACCTGATATGAGTCGCTTAAAACTGTTCAGCCTGGATGCCGGTGCTGATTTCGGTGGACGAGTTGCGGCCGCACTGGGGGAACCTCTCGCTAAACATGAGGAGCGTTGCTTTGCTGATGGTGAGCACAAGGTGCGCCCGCTGGATGACGTGGAGGGTGCTGATGTTTTCCTGGTGCAATCCCTTTACGCCGATTCTGTTAGCAGCGTGGATGAGAAGTTGCTGCGTAGTTTATTCTTTATCGGTGCCTTGCGGGATGCTGGCGCCGCGCGGGTTGCAGCAGTAATACCCTACCTATGTTACGGCCGAAAGGATCGGCGCACCAAACTGCGCGATCCCCTGCCCACCCGGTACCTGGCCAGCCTCCTGGAAGCAGTGGGCACCCAGGCAGTAATCACTCTTGAAGCCCACAATCTGTCCGCTTTCGAAAATGCCTTCCGCTGTCGCACGGTCCATCTATTGGCAGATCCTCTATTGTTGGAATTGGCTGTGGCACGAATGTCCTCTGAAAAGAGGCCACTAGTGGTGCTATCACCGGATGAGGGCGGCATAAAGCGAGCGGAAAAATTTCGCAGAGCTCTAAGCGAGGGGTTGCAAAGGCCGATCGGTAGGGCGTATGTGGAGAAGTACCGCAGTGGCGAGCATCTGAGTGGCGGTACCCTGGTTGGTGAGGTTGCTGAGGCTGCAGTACTGATTGTGGATGACCTGATTGCCAGCGGTGCAACCCTGTGCAGCGCCGTGCGCGCCGTGCAGACCGCTGGGGCAGGGCGGATACTGGCGCTAGCCAGTCATGGCCAGTTCAGCGGCGAGGCGCGGGCTGCACTGGCGCGTTTGCCGCTAGAGTGTATTGCGGTGACAAATTCACTGCCGCAGGTGGGGCTGCCAGGAAATTATGCGCTGCTGGATTGCGCTCCATTGATAGCAGAGGCGATTCGCCGTCTGCATCACGCCGGTCCAGTAAGTGAACTGACGATTTGATGATGATGGGAATTGTTGCCCTTTCCAACTAACTAAGCCTTTGGAAGGAAAGCACCTGCTTCCACATATATTTCCAGGTTTACATTTATTTACTTAAGCCTTGGGAACAAACGTGAGCACCAGAGTATCGAAACAGACAGATCATTGTTGCTCCCTAACCCTAAAGCGTTCAGCTTTTTAACCCCGGACTGTCCCCAACTCCGGGGTTTTTTTTGCCTGCTGAATATAACCACCGATTGCCGCCCATAATTCCGGTCAAGGAAATAACCTGCTAGTTAACGTGATTGGAATCTATTTCCGGAATTAATTTACATGGCAGCATAGTATTCACACTGCCTTGATGACGCTGGTTGATGGTTGGGAATGTTCCCGGTATCAGCCTAACCTTTGAATAGGTGAAAAGTTTGTTATCGAGGAATCCTCAGGCGTATCCGTCCCCCTGGATGCGTCTGGAAGTGCCCCACCCCAAGGGCACTGACCCCTAGCCGGCAGCCCCCATCTGCCGGCTTTTTTTTTCTGTAAAAGGTCACTTAGATTTTCGGCAAAAGCCTCTTTTTGTACTTGCAAATGATAATGGTTCGCATTAGTGTTAATTGAGTTCTAACAGGGGGGGTACCGTGAATTTACGTTACCTATGTGCAAATCACCGTCAGTGGTTGGTTGATAACAAGGATTGTGCGGAAAAGGCGTGGTGGGATTGGATGGAGCGAGGCAAGCTCCTGTCAGAGGAGGGCAACCACTTGGAGGCAATTCCCTATCTGGGATGTGCCTTTGACGTGGCGGGCATGTTACTGACATGTCAGTGGCCCTGTTATGCAACGTCTGCACAGCGCTTTAGTGAGAGCGCTGTCGGCTTGATGGAAGCTTACCGGGAGCAGGGCGATGAAAAACTACACCAATACATCCTCGCCGGGGCCAGCTCTGCACTCGCCCGCCAGCTGGGAGAGCGCGACAAACAGGAAGTTGCCGCTGGCTGTATCGGTGCCCTCTATGCAAATGGTTCCGGAGAGCCTATCCCAGCAATTACCGGGGGGGAAACCCCAGCGGGAGTTGGATCAAATCTGCGCCCGCACTGAGAAAATGGCAGTAGAGTCCTCGCGCCTGCTCACCATTTCCATTCGAGAGGAGACCCTGATTGCCTTGCTGGCACAGCGTCACCTCTGTGCTGAAGATTTGTATTGCCCGACACCGAGGGCACACCAACAACTACGAAGGGCACTATTGCGTACCTTGGTACCGGTTACGAAGCCCGGTTGAAACCTTTGGATTTGTATGGAGTTGGTGGCCCCCTCGAGTCTCACCACCTTTTAATAGGCGTATGCGCGGCATAGCCAGTCAGAGAAGTGTTGGCTGCGAAGATTGATTGGGGCCAATTCAGAGTATGCAATCAGTCCTCCGCTGAAGCTTCTTCTGCTTGGGGGGCAAGCCATGCGTTCAATTTACGCTCCAGCTTGTCCAGGCCGGCTTTCTTGGTGGAGGAGAAAGTCTGTACGGTAACTCCGCGGTCCAGGCCCAATTGCTTGATGGCTTTTTCCACGGCAAAGCGGGCGTTGTTAGCGGGACCGTTTTTTAGCTTATCCGCCTTGGTGAGTAGGATATGCACAGGTAGGCCGGCTTCAACGGCCCAAGTGAGCATATGTATATCGAACTCCTTGAGTGGCTGGCGTATGTCCATCAACAGCACCAGGCCCTTCAGGCAGGTGCGTTGCTCCAGGTATTCGGCCAGGTGGCGCTGCCACTCATCCTTCATGGCACGGGCTACCTTAGCGTAGCCGTAGCCTGGTAGGTCCACTAGGCGCTGCTGTTCGGACAGGCTGAAGAAATTGATCAGCTGGGTGCGGCCAGGGGTTTTGGAGGTCCGTGCCAGCTTGTTGTTACCAGTTAGGGCATTGATGGCGCTGGATTTCCCTGCATTAGAGCGGCCGGCGAATGCCACCTCGGCACCTGAGTCCTCTGGACACTCGGTTAGGGTGGGGGCACTGGTAAGAAATCGTATAGTACGATAGTTCAGTTTCTGCGGTTGGGCTTCAAATTTGGTAATTGACATGGTTTAAGTCTGCTGATTCGGTACACTCGCTTGGCGCGCAAGTATATAATGCCGCGGTTTTCGCGTCGCAGGACTATTGGGGGCGACACGAAATGCCATATCTCAGCGCGCAACGGGACGACGTATGAACAGCTTTATCAAGAACACTGCTCTGGCACTCGGTTTAGTTATCGGCCTGGGGTCCGTACCCTTTGCAATGGCCTCGGGCGATGCTGCTGCGGGCAAGGCAAAAGCCGCCCAGTGCGCGGCCTGTCACGGTGTTGACGGCAACAGCCTGGCTCCGGCCTTCCCCAAAATTGCCGGCCTCGGGGAAAAATATCTTTATAAGCAGCTTAAGGATATCCAGAATAAAACCCGTGATATTCCACAGATGATCGGCCAGCTGGACAATTTCAATGACCAGGATCTTCAGGATATCGCTGCCTACTTTGCCTCCCAGCCGATGCAGCTTTCTGGCTCCGAGGCCATCGCCATCAAATTGAACAGTGGCGACAGTGTTGATGGCTTGACCTTTGGGCGCAACCTGTACCGCGCAGGTAACATGGAAACCGGCGTACCCGCTTGCATGGGCTGTCACTCCCCCATTGGCCTGGGTAATGCGCCAGCGGGTTATCCGCGTCTGTCTGGTCAGTACCCCGAGTACATAGAGATGCAACTGAAAGCCTTCCGTGCTGGCACTCGCGATAATGACGGCGATACCCGCACTATGCGCACTGTGGCCAAGCAACTCTCAGATGCAGAGATCAAGGCAGTCGCCAATTATATTGCTGGCCTGACAGAGTAAACTTGTCAGTCATAGTTACGAGAGGCCGGTCACACACCGGCCTTTTTTGTGCCCAGTACTCGCTTACAGGCCCAGGAATTAGGTAAAGTATTGCAGCTTTTGCGGAGTTTCCTTGCCTGTGGCAATGGGAACTTAAATAATCTGTGTTGTCTATTGTGACCTCAGTGGTCCGGCAACCAGCCGCAAAGAGGCGCTCGAACCACGAAAGTAAAAGCTGGAGAAGACTTATTATGAGAGCAGTTCTCGCCCCAATAACGATGGTATTGGCTGTATTGTTCAGCCTTGTCGCCTGCGCCCAGGAAAGCGGCGAGTTTAAAGCCGGCCAACACTACCAAGTATTGCCGCAGACGGTTGCGCAGAAAAATGACAACAAGATCGAAGTAACTGAGATGTTCTGGTACGGTTGTGCCCACTGTTACCATTTTGAGTCGACCCTCGAGCGCTGGAAGGAGAAAATGCCCAGTGATGTTGCCCTTCTGAAGCTACCTGCTATCTGGCAGCCGGTGATGGATGTGCATGCGCGTCTGTTCTACGTCGCTGATGCCATGGGTGTTCTGGATACAATGCATACCCCTCTGTTTAACACTATTTATAATCAGCGCCAGATGCTTGCCATTCGTGAGGGACGCAATTGGAAGCCGGATTTGGGTGCGATTGAGGCGTTATTCAATAAGCACGGTGCAGATGGCGCCAAGGCTGCCAAATTGATGAACTCCTTCGCAATTAACAGCAAGGTAAAGCAGGGAATGGCTAACCAGCGTGCCTATAAGATGACTGGTACTCCAGAAGTGGTTGTGGCCGGTAAGTACCGCATCAGCTCTTCCCTCCCAGGCTACAAGGGAAAGAGCAACAGCCAGGAAGTGATGTTGCAGGTAGCTGACTACCTGATCGCCAAGGAGCGCGCCGACCGCGGCTAATTCCTCAGCTGAGTCAAACCCCGCCGTGAGCGGGGTTTTTTGTATCCCGTTTCTTTGCTCCAGACTTTTTCTATTGCAGCGCTTTCTCGCTGTGATCCCCATCGGGAAGTACCCCATGAGATACCAATGGATCTGGCTCTGCTTTTGCTTCCTGGCCCTCTTTCTCCAGCCTCTATGGGCACAGCAATCCCCAGAAAACGATAGGCTGGCTGCACGCGCCAGCAACCTGCTTTCCTATATAGCGGTAGATTATGGCGATGCCATTGATGAGGGAAGACTGTTGGATACTGAGCTCTATCAATTGCAGCAACAGCATGCTCTACAGGCTCTGCAACTGGTACAGCAATTGCCGGCCCGGCCAGGACGGGCAACCCTGGAAAAAAGCATTGCTGAGTTGGGACAAGCGATAGAACACAGGGAGAGTGCGAAGAAGGTGCGCCGACGCGCAAATGAAACGGCCGATCGGCTCGCAGCCCTATACCAGATGCAGAGATCACCGGCCCACACGCTACCCGCAGCGACTTTGGCCATGCCTCTATACAGACAACGCTGTGTCAGTTGCCACGGTGAACAGGGTGAAGGGGGAGCCGGTGGGCCAGATTTGCAGGATGCAACTCGAATCGCTAATTTCAGTTTGTACGATCTCTACAACACTCTGGACCCAACGGTGGAGGGCGCCCATGAGGGTGATGTTGATGGAACACTGAGTGCTTGGCAGCGCTGGGCGCTGGCTGTCACTGTGGCTGCTTTTTCGGTAGAGGGGCAGTTGCCCCCATCCGTTGACCTCGCGGAGCGCTACCCCGCCCTAGTGGGACTACCAGGTATGGCAGTCACGCGCCCAGTGGAATTACCAGATGATGCCGCGAGTGCCTTGATGTGGTGGCGCGCCCATCCCCATCTGGTGCGTGCTTTGGAGCCCCCTCTGGCCCGAGCCGACGGCCTGTTGCGACTGGCGGTAACGGATTACCGTGGCGGTGACAGTGCCGGTGCCTATCACAAGCTGATGCTCGCTTATCGCGAGGGGTACCTGCCCCTACGTGCCCAGATCGGGGCACGTGATGAGGTATTGATAACCCAGTTGCAGGCCCGCTGGCAAAAGCTGCGCCGTCAGGTGCTTACAGGTGCGCCTAATGCCGAGGTGATAGCCTCCTTTCAGGATCTGCGTGCAATGCTTGCGGTTGCACAGGCGCGCATTGGGTCCCCTGTGGGCAATGAACGTGGATATCTGTGGGCAGGGCTGCTCTTTGCCCTGGCGCTGACACTGACACTGGGCCTGTGGTGGGGGCTGCGCAGGAGAAAGCTGTCTAGACTGTAAGAAGGTTTGTGCGCCAGAGAAATGATCTTAAGGTGAGGAAATCTCCATGGCAAGATCCTTCGTTGCAGTTCTTATTCTGTTCGCTGTGGTCTTAGCCCAGGCTGCGGAGCCATTGGATGCTTTCCCAGCGGAAGTGGACGGCAAGCGGCGCCACGTCATTCAGTTACCCAAGGTGGTTGATGAGAGTCGCTTTATGGTGGAGTTGGTGCCAGGAAAAAGCGCTATCGCCGATTGCAATCTGCGCAGTTTCAGTGCGCCGCTGCAGCGCCAAGTGTTACCGGGTTGGAGCTACCCCTACTATGTCCTATCTGAATTGAAACCAACACCAGGTACACAAAAGGTGTGTGCGCCCGGTTCCGAATCCCGGCGCTTTATCAGTGTACGGGGGGAGGGCTTGATACTGCCCTATAATAGTAGCCTGCCGCTGGTGGTGTACCTGCCAGAGGGTGTACAGCTCAAATATCGCGTGTGGCGAGCAGATAAGAACCTGTCCGACGCCCGAACTCATTAAAGATTCTGCTTCATTCCCTCTGGGTAAACCAATCTATTCCTGAAGGCCATATGGCGCCTCAATAAATATTTTTAATGCTTCCAATGCCACTGTTGGATTTTGCGTCTAGCCTTACTAAGCAAAGGATGTGAAAAAGAGCGCCTATGCAATTTTTCACGCCGGTCGCCAAGGCTGCTACCGGATAGGAAAATTGGCGGCGATCCCTGCCGCCGTTCGCAGCAACCCCAACCCGTGGTGACCTCTACGGGGCAGACACAGTAGAGCAGCGCATGAAGTATTTGCGTAATTACCTATCAAGTCGCGTTCTGGTTTCCCTCCCGCAGGCCTATACGGCAATTCTGGTGCTTTGCCTGCTGTTGCCACTCACCGCGGCAGCAGAGTCGGCCCAACAGAAATGGGCGGGAAACTGGCTGGTTGTCAGCGAGGGCGATGACCAACTGGTTTGGCAACTTAATGCCGATGGTTCCGGTTATGCCTACGGCTTTAATTCCGGAGGTCGCCTGACCCATGGCTTTGCCATTAACTGGCAATTGGATGGTGACCGCGTGCGAGTTCGTACCGGTGCCTCGGTGCATTGTAAGGGCGGTGTGGTGTCAGTGTCCTTTCGTGGCT
Source organism: Microbulbifer epialgicus (assembly GCF_041447265.1). Classification (NCBI taxonomy): domain Bacteria; kingdom Pseudomonadati; phylum Pseudomonadota; class Gammaproteobacteria; order Cellvibrionales; family Microbulbiferaceae; genus Microbulbifer; species Microbulbifer epialgicus. The sequence goes on along the minus strand of NZ_JBGMEK010000002.1, from coordinate 80,254 downwards.
GGAGTCGATCCACTTTGCTTTTCGCCGTAATTGACGGTCGTCACTGGCTCCAGGCGGGTGGAGGTCTTTTAAGCTTCCAGCGCCGACTCAGTGATTGGCGCACACCCAAGGCGGGTACCCATTGTCCGAATATTGCCAGCTGAGATTGCTTCTGTGCCATTACTTTCCAGCAGTACCAGAAACAGGGAACATCCGCTCAGGGAGAAGTTTGGGAAAAAGTGGAGTAAAGCTGTGACGCAGTGGCCCCTGGCAATGGCTATGGTTTTTTTGTTCGCCTGCGCTGCAGCTTCCGCTAAACAGGAAAATAAACCGGAAAAAAAAGAGCACCAAGAAAAAAGTAAACCATCGGGCTGGCAGGCGCGATCGCGCCTTGATGCCAACCAATGGGTCGGTGCCTGGCTAATTTCCAGGGACGGTGAGGCCCGCCATGTTTGGAGCTTGAAATCCGATGGTACAGGTCGTTCCTATGCTTTCCTACCGCGTAACGGCGAAATGCAGTTTGCATTTGGATACGATATAAATTGGTATTTTGACCCTTTTACACAGATGGCAAATATTAAAACCGGCCGCAGGATTATTTGTCGTCGGGGAAAAATATATCCCTATTTCCTCACCTTAAAGTCCTATGAAAGTGACTATGCGGTGCGGGGAAAATTCGCTTGGCAGACCACGTGGACCGAAGTCAGCATCGGCCGTAACCGATTGCATAAATCTCTAGTGGTATTCGTCGCGCCACTATCTGCTTGGCATGATCCAGAGCGAGATACCCCATGCCCGGAATTTCCCAGCTTACGTATAGAAAAAGATATCGATATGATCCTACAAAGCTGGAAGAAAGAAGAATCGCCTGATGAGCAAGTAGATACCACCCCAGCGCAAGGCGAGCCTGAGTTTGAGGGAGAGGAACTGAAGAAACCAGAAAAAAAAGGCGTGAAAACGCGTAAGCGAAATTAGAATAAAAGGCCGAATTAGCGCTGAGGCTAATGGGTAAAATAGTACGCCTAGTTCACTAGCAGCGCTTTTTCAAAATTATTCTCGACGTAACATGAACCTAAGTGTCTGCCGTTGGCTACTTGTCAAAGGTCTCAAATATGGCAATAGGGTATGAGTGCTGAAGTTCCCCTCGTGAAAATTTTGCGGACTATGTACCCAAAATTGCAGGAGGAAACCTACGTTTTTTGTCAGGTATCGGACTCACGGCTTGAAGAAGTACTGGCGGAAAGCCTGTGTATCTTTCGAGAGGGGGAGGGCACGAGTGCAATTTTGCCACTGCATTTAGCGAAACAATATGGGATCGCTTCCAGTGCACCCTTTCGACAAATTACCTTACAAGTATTTTCCAGTCTCAGTGCGGTGGGATTAACCGCGACAATTACCGGGGAGTTGGCGGAGGCGGGTATAGTTGCCAATGTGGTGACAGCCCTGCGCCACGATCATATTTTTGTCCCGGAAGATAGCGCTGAGCGTGCCCTGCAGCTGCTCCGCGGCATCAGTAATCGGGTTTACTACACCTGAGCCCCATACCGTGCAAATCAATTATCCCAAGCCCCAGCCTCACGGAGAAATCCGCCAGCTGTTACCGGATTTGTTCTGTGTTCCTGGGACGGTAAAACTGGCTCCGGCAGTGACTATCAATCGCAATATGGCCATAGTCCGCTGGAGAGAAGATCTCATATTAGTGAATCCGGTGCGTCTGCGTCCCTCATTGGAGGAGAAGTTGCAGGATCTTGGCCAGGTGCGCCACGCAGTGCGTCTGGGTTACCACCATGGTCAGGACGATCTCTACTATCGCGACCACTTTGACCTTACCTTCTGGCGGCAGACGGGATCGGATTTTTACCCCCCCGGCGCTGACCAACCGCTCAAGGATGGCGGTGACTGCCCGGTGCCCGGTGGTCGTTTCCTGGAGTTTTCCTGTGGTCGCTTCCCGGAAGCCGTTCTCTGGTTGCCGTTTAATGGGGGGCTGCTGCTGAGTTGTGATGCTTTGCAATACTGGGGCAAATGGCGCGGCTGCAACTGGCTTGGCAGGAATCTACTGCGGTTTTCCGGGATGCGCGTTGGTATGCAAATACCCCCGGCTTGGCGTATTCGTATGACTCCCCAGGGGCGTGATGTTCGCTGTTGTTTGCAGCAGGACTTTGAGCGCTTGTTGCAATTGAGTTTTCTGCACCTCTTGGCCGCCCACGGGGAATTTTGCCCGGATCGTGCCCATGAAGAGGTGGTTACTGCCGTAGAGCAAGCCTTCCCCGGCATAGAGAGAGCGGCCTGATGCCTTTCTTTTAATCCAACAGTCGATGAGAATAACTAAAGTGTGGAGAATCGCTCGTCTTATACCGCGCCCCGTTTTTGTGGATCATGGTAAGCTTGCGCTCTATTTAGCGCGGCGCTATTCAGTCGCAATGGTTTATTGAGAAGTAGAGCTCCCATGAGAAGCAAGATCCTGTTCAGTGCCCTACTGGCGGCACTGTTGGTGGCCTGCACCACTGTCACTGTCCCCACAACTTTTGTCCCCAGTGCCAATACAGACGATATTCGTCGGGATGTAAATTACCTAGCCTCGGCTGAACTGGCGGGTCGCGATACTGGCAGTGAGGGTTACCGCAAGGCCGCACAGTATGTAGCGGAACAGTTCGAGCGTATGGGGCTGGCTCCCGCCGGCGATCAGGGTTACTTCCAGGATGTGCCTTTCCGCAGTGCAAGCTGGAATGGTTCAGAGCCCAGTTTTGTTCTGAAAGGGAAGAGTGGCAACGTCTCTTTCAGCTTTGGCGAGGAATTTATTGCAGGTCCCTCGGCGGTCAGTGAGCGCAGTAGCCTGGAAGCAGATCTGGTGTTTGTCGGATACGGAATCGAGGCCCCTGAGTACAACCTCAATGATTATGCTGGCTTAAATGTTCAGGGTAAGGTGGCGGTGATACTGAGTGGACGTCCCGAGAGCCTGCCCAGTGAAGTTGGAGCCCACTACGCTTCAAGCCGTAATAAGCGTGAAACTGCCGCCCGCCACGGGGCCGTTGGCTACATCACCGTATATACCCCGGAAAGGGAAAAGCGTCGTCCCTTTGCCCGCTATGCCGAGCATCGTCACGATGACACCTTTGATTGGGTTAATAGGGAAGGCAACCCGGGCAGCGCAACGCCCGGGCTGCATCCAGGCGTTATGCTCAGTAGCGAAGCCGCGGGCAAGCTGTTTGTCGGTGCGCAACGCAGCCTGGAAAGCATCTTCAATGAAATTGAAAAAGGCCAAAACCCGAAGGGGTTTGCGCTGCCTTACAGTGCGGCACTCAGCACAAGTTCTAAACACAAGGAAGTTACCAGCCCCAATGTAGTAGCAGTATTACCTGGTAGTGATCCCCTACTAAAAAATGAATATGTAGTTTTCTCGGCCCATCTGGATCATATTGGTAAAAAAGAGGATGGTCAGATTTACTATGGTGCCCAGGACAATGCAGCTGGCATAGCAGTAATGCTGGAAACTGCACGCCTGTTTGTGGAATCCGGTCAGGCACCACGGCGCTCACTATTATTTGTGGCTGTGACCGGAGAAGAGAAGGGGTTGCTAGGGTCGGATTACTTTGCTGAATATCCTACTGTTCCTTTGCAGTCCATCGTAGCCAATATCAATCTTGATATGCCCATGCTGCTCTATCCGTTTCGCGACATTATCGCCTTCGGTGCCGAGCACTCCTCCCTGGGCCAGATTGCCGAGCGTGCCGCAGTCCACAGTGGCTTAAAACTGAGCCCAGATCCTATGCCGGAAGAAGTGATCTTTGTGCGCAGTGATCACTACAATTTTGTGCGCCGCGGTATTCCCTCAATTTACCTGATTACTGGACGAGAGGCTCAGGATCCAAATATTGATGGTACCGCTATGCAAGTGGCTTTCCTGAAAGAGAGCTATCACAAGCCCGGAGATGCCCCCGATGCAGGGGTGAATTATATTGCTGCCAAGCAGTTTACCGAGGTGAATTACCTAATTGCCAGGGAAGTGGCAGATACTGAGGGCAGACCATCTTGGTATGAGGGGGATTTCTTTGGGGACTTGTTTGGCACTAATTAGACTCTGCTAATCAATCGTGCCCGATGCTTTTTGGTATCGGGCTATTTAGTGTTTTGACACAACTCCAACCACCTCTCAATCCCCGCACTTCTATATTTCTGCCGATGTAGAGCAAAGTAAAATTCTCTGTGGAAATCCCTATGTGCTACCGGCAGTTCGATCAATGAGCCCCTTTTCAGAGCGTCAGCTAAAGAGACTCTTGATAGACAGCTGATGCCGAAGCCAGCTTCCACGGCTCGCTTAATTGCCTCTGTATGCTGCAGTTCCAACAAAATATGGAGATTGGGAAGCAGTCCCACCATTGCTCGCTCAAAAGTTTGGCGAGTGCCGGAACCGGGTTCCCGGGTAATCCAGGTTGCTTTGAGCAGGTCTTTGTCTGTTAGGCGCTTGCGCTTGGCCAGGGGGTGGGAGGGCGCGCAAAAGACGACAAGTTCGTCACTGCGCCAGGGAATCATTTCCAGGTCCGGGTGATTAAATTCTCCTTCGATAAGCCCAAGGTCTAACTCAAAGCTGAGTACCCGCTCTGTAATTACAGAAGTATTGGCGACTTCCAACTCGACTCTTGTGCTGGGTTGTTCCTCCATGTAACGCGCCATCACGTTCGCAGCCAGGTAATTCCCAATGGTTAGGGTTGCGCCTATTTTTAGGCGTCCCAGATCGTGGTGGCTGGCCAGGCTCTGTTCCAGTTCTTGTGCCCGCTCCAGCAGCTCCTCCGCCCTGGGCCATAGTTGCCTGCCCAACTCATTTAAGCGCAAACGCTTGCCAGTGCGCTCAAACAGGCGCAGCTCAAACTGCTGTTCGAACTCTTTTAGGGCTGTGGAGGCGGCGGACTGGGACATACTCAGGCTGTCTGCCGCGCGGCTCACGTTCTCGTGGTGAGCACAAGCGAGGAACACCTCCAATTGGCGCAACGTATAGCGCAAAGGGAATTCTCCAGTTGATCGTTAAAATAGATAAGGAATATCGAAATATCCCACTTTGCCAATAGATCTTCCAGGGCTAAAATTCAACTATCAAGAGACTCGTGGAATAACCGGTTTTAAGTTTATGTCCAAATTGAATATAGAGAAGGTGTTGGATGTTCATCACTGGAACGACACACTGTTTAGCTTTAAGACCACCCGGGATTCGGGTTTTCGCTTCGAGAACGGACATTTCACGATGATCGGCTTACAGCAGGACAACGGCCGTCCACTACTGCGCGCCTATTCCATTGCCAGTGCCAACTACGAAGATGAGTTGGAATTCTTCAGTATCAAGGTTCCCGATGGCCCCCTGACTTCCCGCCTGCAAAAGATTGTGCCGGGCGACGAGATTTACGTGAGCCAAAAGCCCACTGGTACTCTGGTTGCAGATCACCTGCTGCCGGGCAAGCGCCTTTGGCTGCTGTCTACGGGTACTGGTTTGGCACCTTTCATGAGCATCATCAAAGACCCCACCGTCTACGAGCGTTTTGACCAGGTAATCCTTACCCACGGTGTTCGCTATGTTTCTGAACTGGCTTACCAGGAGCAGATCGAGAACGAATTGCCAGAGCACGAGTACTTCGGCGAGATGGTGCGCGAGCAGCTGCTCTACTACCCAACCGTGACCCGTGAGCCTTACCGCAACACCGGCCGCCTGACCGACCTGATGCTGTCTGGCAAACTTTTTACAGATCTGGATGTGCCCAAGCCGAATGTTGAGAAAGACCGCTTTATGTTGTGCGGCAGTCCGGCAATGCTGAAGGACCTCACCAATATCCTCGATGACTGGGGATTCAAGGAAACCCGGGCAGGTGTGCCTCACGAGTATGTGATTGAGCGCGCTTTCGTCGAAAAATAAGTTGGCCAGTCCAGCGATAAAAAAACCACCCTCGCGGTGGTTTTTTTATGAGTGAAATACAGGCTCCTGAAACTATCCTGATCTTGTGAAACCCCTGCCTTCTACTCTGATTTGAGGGTGGGTTTGCTGGGAGTGGCCAGATGAAGCTGTTTTCGCTGGGTGTATTGTTGTTGCCCCTGTTGTTTCTAAATGCCTGTACGCGGGTGCCGGAGGGAGTTGAGCCAGTACAGAATTTCCAGCTACAGCGCTATTTGGGTCACTGGTATGAGATAGCTCGCCTGGATCACTCTTTCGAGCGCGGGCTGACCCTGGTAACTACGGACTACAGCCTCAACCCTGATGGTTCCGTCGCGGTAACTAATACGGGTTACTCAAAAGCACGTGATGCCTGGCAATTAGCGGAGGGACGGGCCGAGTTTGTCGGCCCTAAAAATGTGGGCCATTTGAAAGTCTCTTTTCTCGGCCCCTTTTACTCATCCTATATCGTGATTGCCCTATCGGATGACTATCAATATGCGATGGTGTCCGGTTATGACAAATCCTATCTGTGGATATTGTCCCGCACCCCGACTATGCCCAAGGATGTACTGGAGCAGTTTTTACAAAAGGCCAAGGCTATGGGCTATCCCGTCGATCAGCTTATATTTCCCAAGCAGGAGGCACAGCCTGGCAATAAACCCTCAGCGCAGCCATCAAGATAGCGATCTGTTCGATAGTCTGCGCTCTCGCCACCAGCTTGTACACACCAGTAACAGTAAGATGAGGGCCGGCCACTGGCGCTCAATAGGCATTTTGCCTGAGTGACGATTATCAACTGGCCCCAAGCGTGCGGCAGCCATTTGTCGGGTCTCCCTGGCATTTAGGGACCGCTGCCATTGGGGCCAGTCCTCCTTGGCAAAGATATAGAAGTCTAATGCCGACTCTCCTTCCAATTCAGTCCAAAGCTGGTGCCAACCTGAACTTTGGGGCCAGAAGCTGTAGCACTGGCCCTGGGAGCTTTTGCTTGCGGCGATTCCTCTGGTAGAGCGGGAGCTATTTTGAAATTCTGATAAGAATGGACTCTGATAAGAAAAAAGTGGGCTGCATAGGGTGATGCGTTCCTGAGTCCGCGGTAACTCATCGGAGAGGGTTACTGGCTGCTGACTTCCCAAGTGTTTGAGTTGGTAATCAATAATCGACTTCCACAGGCTGGCGAATTCAGTAGCAAACCCACTGGTCAGCCAGCGGTGGCTGTCGCTAAATAGGATAAAACCCAGGTGTTGTCTCTGGGATGAACGCCCCCAGAAAAGTGGGGTTTCTGCATTGCCCAGTAAGAAGTCACTGGAGCCGGGCTGCAAGGCTATAAAGCCTAGGTTGCGCAGTGGGGGAGTCTCCGGATTGTCCGCTTTTAGGTAGTCAAAGTCAGAATGTAAATGGGTAGCTTCTCCCTTTTGCAGAGGCATGGAATGGCCAGCAGCGTATTTGAGAAACTCTTCAGAGCTATCGCCACTGACCAACCATAACACTGACTTCGTAGTGGCCAGCTCACTGAGCTGACGCTTTTGTTGAGAGGAGAGATGTGGCCACAAACTGCTATCGAGTATGACTAAATCGAAGGGACTTTCCTTGGTAAGCAGATCCGCAGACTCAGTAAGTGGAAGCCCGTTGAGAGTTTCTTTTCTACTAATTTCAGGTGCCAACTGGGTCATCACTTGTGCCGCTACGCCGGATTGACGCAGCCAGCGGGAGAGGGCGGCCGTCTCAAAAGAGGGGCGTGCCAGCCACAGTAACAACTTGGGCTGAAGCGGCTCTCGCACCAGGATGGGTAAGGGATCTGTATGGGTTTCGCCGGCTTCGCTTTCCGTCCGTACTCGGTATAGCTGGGGGCCTGCGAGTTTTGGAGTGGCAGTGAGTTGTGCCTGAATTGCTTCTCCCACTTTCAACTCAAGGCTGTCTTCAATATGGCCGTAGGGATTGAGCAGACTAATTTGTACGTTTTCAGTCAGTGGTTGGTTGTTGTGAACCTTTAACTTTAAAGAATCACCCAAGGTAATTCGTCGCTGCCAGTCGAACTCCCAGCTGCTATCAGATTCCTGGATCTTCGATAACTCCAGGCGCACCGGTGCCAGGTCCCGCAGTTTGTCGCGGCCGAGTGGTTTTCCATCGAGGGAGAGACTTTCAACACCATTGAGATTTATTGGATGTGAGCTCGCCAGCTGTTTACTGTTGATAGAGATATTACGCTCGGCCGGAATGATTGCTGGAGGCTGCCAGAGCATCCAGGCACTCAACCAAATCGCCAGTTGCAGGCCATAGTCGAACGGCTTGGCGCCTCGGCGGCGCAATAGTACGAGTGATGCTAAACAGGCCAACAGGCACAGGCCGGGTATCAAGAAATCAATCACAATGACTTCTCCCCTTGCTGGTGTAGCCAACGGCTGAAATGGCCGTCTGCCTCAGTTTGCAAAGGCAGTGAAGGCGCAGATTCCGGTGCTGGCAGTAGCTGATAGAGCAGTTGATTCAGGGAGTTCGTGCAATCAATGCAATTCGGTTGCTGGTGGCGCTGCTGGTAGAAACGCAGCTGTTTGGACAGCTCCAGGCCAAGATCTAGTGATTGCTCTGTGGCTAGCTCATTTATCTGCACCAGTAGATCAGTATCGAGTTCGGCACCAGCGTCTACCTGGGCCATTAGGGCGAGCACCTGTGCTCTTTGTTTTTGTTCAAAGGCTTTGTCGACGGTTTCTGGCGCTACACCTTCCCGTTCGCCGCTAAGCCGACGGCTTTCGTCTATGGGGGGCGCCTCGAAGCCGACTCTCTGTAAGTAAATACGCGAAGCCTGCTGTACTTCTTTGATAAAGAGCAGAGCTCGGTGCTGATGGGGCAGGGAGGCCTGGGGCTCTATAACCGACAGGTCGCGCCAGGAACTCCACATGGCATTCAGTGCGTTGCGCAGTAGCTCCTTGGTTTGGGGGTCAAACAGGGTGGCATGCTCTGAGCTGTCATGTCGGTGTCCGGCAGAAGCAGCTATGCGCTCTGCCTGTTGGAAATGGGAGTCCTGCTGTGCAAAGGGAGTGGCATTTTCTTCGCCATGTGTCTGGTGCTCAGCGCCTTTGTTATGGTGATGATTATCGCCGTGTTCGGACTCCTCTTCATCATCGTGCTCCTCGCTCTCTGCGCCAGAATGCTCCACTTCCGAATCCTCTTCGCCGAGAAAGCGGCCGTAGCGCATGCGCAACAAATTCTGTTCATAGGCTAAACCTTCGGAACGTTTGCGAAACTCCTGCGGATGCAGCTGTTCTCGCTCGGCTAGCAGGGCCTCGGTATCAATAATCAGCTGGCGTTGGCTGCGGAAGTACTCCGGTAATATTTTAATCGCCATACCCTCGCTGTCACTCAGCCCGAAAATCTCTTCTTGCGGCCAGCGCAAGATAAAGTGTTGGCTCTTGGCCAAGTTAGCGCTGGGCTCGCGGTTATCCCTGGCCTCCAGATACCAGTAGAGTTCATCTCCCGCTTCCATGGAAAACTGCTGGATGGGCAGGATAAAATCGTAGCGAGCTGTTTTCTTATCTTCCGAGGGGTTTGTTGATAAAGCAGTGGATTGCAAACTGGTGAGTGCAATACGCTCTTCGCGAAAGCGTAAATTTTCCCCGGTGCCGCTGGCGAGGGTGACCAATAAATCCGCAGCACTCACCTGGTAATCATCATTAATTATTACTTTCACGGGAATACCTTCGGTGCTCCCTTGAATGGTATCGACGCGTAGGCTAGGTGCCTCAAAGGTAAATTCCGGAGCATTGTCTTTTTGTACGCGGATATTGTGAATTTCCGGCAATAGTATCTGGCTCTCCGCGAGTTGTACTGAGAGCTGGTAAAAGTCTGCCTCAGCAATAGTGCGTTGTAGTTGCCATTTTTCACTGGGTAGATCACCTAGCGGAGAAAAGATGAAGCGCTCAGCTTCGGCCAGCATTTCCAGCCCTTGCACCGGTTGATTCAATTCAAGTTGCCATTCGACCGCAGACTGCTCCGGCACATCGACTTGTAGCGATTGGCTGTTGGCTGCGAGCCCAGTGTAGGCGGGCGGCTGGATATGGGTTGTCGCGCGCGTTATGGCAAGCTTTTCGGCAACGGGAATAGCTGTACTTTGTTGCGTGGTCTCAGTTTTATCCCCGGTGAAGTGAGAATCGCTCAGTACAAATAACAATAGTCCCAGGCAGGTACCAAAAGCATTTGTCAGGGCACTGCGGAGTTTTTTCGGACCGAAAGATGACCGGTCGCCACTTTCCAGCAGTTGTTGCAGCGCTGTTTCGATACGCGTGCGCTGTAATTGCTGCAATGGACTTAGGTTGGTTTTCTGTTGGCTAAGCAACTGGCTGCTGTCTTGCAGCTGTGGATATTGTCCATCCAACTGTCGACATAGGCTTTCAGGGCTTGGGCGCCAGCTGCGATCCAATAGAATTGCTACAACAATAATTCCGAGCCAGGCGAGCAATAGCCACTGTGGCCAGCCGAATACAAAAATACCCAAGCCAGCCAGAAGGCTGAGGCCAGTGGCAAGCCAGAGATAGGGCCGCAGGGCTGCCAGTTGCCAGCGCCTGCGCACAGCGTTAAGGGTTAACTGACGCTTATCCATGGTCAGCCTCCCCTTTACTAACAGTTGCCATAATGGCTGCAGGTCGCGATAGGGCAATTAGGCGTTCAAAGGCCAGAAGTAACAGTAGGGCGATAATTAACCAGGGTTGCAGTTGTTCAATACGACGGTTTTCCACCTCGCTGTCTTCTACAGGAAGGCCTGCCCCAGCTATGTCTGCCACTACTTTTTTATTGGCAGACCAGTAGCCACGATTTTGGTGTTGCAGAGCCCAGTCTTGCCCAGACCACTGCTGCCATAAACGTTCAGGTAAATCTGCGCGGCGATAAAAGGCCTCGCTGTACCAGTCACTTTCGTAGCGCAGCCAACTTCCCTGTCCCATTGGGGCCACTTGAGCTGACTGGCTGTTATCCACAGCAACGAAGTTGAGCTTATCGGCAGGGGGGATACTGTTGTCAGTGAGTAACAGGCCCCCATCTGTAACAAACTCCAGTACGGCTTGTGGCAGGGGAGCGGGGTCTGTGTAGATAAGCCAATCTGTCTGTTCGACGCTGGGCGCCTCTTCTCGTTCCAGAGTTTGCACCGATAGTCCCGGCATGTTGTTGTGCCAGTCTTCCAGCACAGGCGCCCACCAGCTGGGCGCCTTGCCCATTAAAGCGATACTCGGTAATACCGGGCTCGGAGCTGTGGATGTTTTGTCGAGGCCGTGCCACTGCCAATGGGGACTGGCTCTTAGTGCCTGGTGGGATGCTGGAACCCCGTTGTTTATCAACAGGATATGAGCCCTGCGCAAATCCGCCCGGCGTGATAGTGCTGATAGAGTTTTCCACAGGTCCACATTTTGTGGTGGGGGTGAGGTTACGGAAGGCATTTCTGGGGATAACCACAGCACTTTATTACCTTCCCCCACAAGCTGCGGCAGTGAATTGTGGATAAATGTATTCGCTTCGCCCGCCCCAATTCTGGGGTCTACCAGTATCACGCCCTCTTGGGGATAAATTTCCCGTTTAATCAGCGGCTGTGCCAATAAACTTGCCAGCAGGGCGACGATTAGCAGGCGCAATAGCAGCAACCACTTGTTATCCACAATAGGGCGGCGCGCGCGACTCTGTGAATATCTTTGTACCCATTGCAGCGCAGCAAAGGAGACCTGTTGTGGATTACTTCGGCGCAGCAAATGAATGGCGATAGGGATAATCAGGGCTGTGAATAGCCATAGCCACTGTGGGGATTGAAATAAGTTATTTATCCACAACATCTCAGCACAACCTGCCGTGCAGCTGAATAAATTGCCGCAGTGACTTTTCCACAGGCTGCTCGATAAGGTCGGTCTGTAGTGAACACTCCTGTGCGGCAAAGCGTGCTTTTAACTCGCTCTGTGCTTGAGCAAAAGCATCTAGGTAAGACTGGCGTTGCCGCTCGGCGTCCACTTCTAAAGTTGCGGGAGTACTGGCGCTTACTTCTGGATTGAGCAGCTTTAGCTCTCCGCCAAAAGGAAAAGTCTGTTCTGCCTCAATTAACAATTGCAGTGGCAGGCAGGGGCGGCCGGCGGCATGCAGGCGTGCGGCAAAATCGCCGATCTCATTGCCCTGTTGAAAAAAATCACTCAGCAATACCACCTGACAGGGCCGTTCAAAGTATTGCCACAGCGGCGCCAGTTGAGCGCGATCTGGCCAGTGGTCGCTGGCGTCGAGTTGTTGTAGCTGAAGGGCGATTTGGCGCTGGTGGCCCTCGCCCTGGCCTTCGGGCACATAAACCGTCCGGCTACTGTTAAACGCCAATAGGGAAAAGCTGTCTCCCTGGGCGTTGAGTAGCCAGCAGAGGCTGGCAATCCAACACTTGGCGTAATGCAGTTTATTCAGGCTGGGCTCGACAAAGCTTGCCTGGCTCAGGGAGGCGCTGGTATCGAGCACAAAGCACACGTGCATGCGGCTCTCCTGCTCGGTCTCGCGCACATAGTAGCGATCGCTGCGGGCGAATAGTTTCCAGTCGATATGGCGGATGGAATCGCCCGCTTGATAGCCTCGGTATTGGTGAAATTCCAGGCCGGTGCCACGGCGCTGGCTGTGTTGCACACCGAGCATCACGCCCTCGGCAATATGTCGCGACAGCCACACCAGGTCGCGACAACTGGCCAGGGTTTTGGGGGACAGGTATTCCACGCTGATCAGTCCCGGCCCGGTTCCGGCACCGCTGCCAGTAGTTCTTCAATCAGCTGTGGCATCTGCACGCCATCGGCCTGGGCCTGGAAGCTGAGCAGCACCCGGTGGCGCAGTACCGGCAGTAACAGGCTGCGGATATCCTCGCGGGTGACGGCGAGCCGTCGTTGCAAAAGGGCCCGTGCCTTGGCGGCGAGAATTAGAGCCTGCCCCGCGCGGGGGCCGGCGCCCCACTTGATCCACTGTTGCAGGGTATCGCTGCCGCTGGTTTCCATACGGGTAGCGCGCACTAGTGCCGCCACGTAGCGGTACAGATCGTCGCTGACATGAATTTCCCGCACCAGTTTCTGCATTTCGCGCAATTGCTCTGCATCCAGGCTGGGGCTGGGTTTGACCCTGCTGGCACCGGTGGTGGAGCGCAGGATTTCCACTTCATCCCGCTCATCGGGATAGTCGATATGAATATTTAACAGGAAGCGGTCCAGCTGAGCTTCCGGCAGCGGATAGGTGCCGGCCTGTTCGATGGGGTTTTGTGTGGCCAGTACGAAATAGGGATCGGGCAATTTGAGTGTTTTACCGCCCACGGTTACTGAGCCTTCCTGCATGGACTCCAATAGGGCTGCCTGGGTTTTCGGCGGTGTGCGGTTAATTTCATCGGCGAGCAGGATATTGGTGAAAACCGGGCCCTGCTGGAATTTAAAAAAGCGCTTGCCGGTGCTGTGATCCTCTTCGAGGATCTCACTGCCAAGAATATCTCCGGGCATTAAATCCGGGGTGAACTGTACCCGCTTAAAATCCAGCGCACTGGCATCGGCGAGGGTTTTTACCAGCAGGGTCTTACCCAGCCCCGGCACCCCTTCGAGTAGGGCGTGGCCCCCGGCCAATAGGCAGATCAACATCTGCTCCACCACGGGTTTTTGGCCGACAATCACCCGCGCAATCTCCTGTTGCAGATTGTCGAGGCTGTGCAGTTGTTCTTCGATACTATTTTCCAGGGTGGTCAGCATAATCAGCTCGTCAGTGCGTAAATAACAATGTTCACCGCAAATTTTGTGTTATCGATGGCGAGCCAGCGTTTGTTGCGGTAATCGTAGTCCCATTCGCAGCCGAAATCTTTGTTGCTGTAGAGCACGGCGATACGGCCGTTAACAACAATGGCTTTCAGGTAGTCGTGTACCAGATCATCACCCCAGCCATTTAATTCAAAACTGGTTACCGGCAATTCATCGAATTGAAAGAAGCAGCGGTAGAGGTCGTGATCGTCCGGGAGCTTTTGCAGGCAGTCTTCGCCAAATAGCTCGACCATTTGCGCTTCGAAGGATTTGGCAAAGAGACCGTCGATATCGTGGTTGCAGTCGTCGACAAATACAAAGCCACCGCGATTGACGTAATCGAGAAAATTCTTTGCCTCTTCAGTGGTGAATTGCACCAGCTTGTGTCCGGCCAGGTAGCAGAAAGGTGCCAGCAGCATTTTCTTATCGGCCAGCGGCACTATGTGCTCTTTGGGATCAACCCTGAGATTGGTGTATTCCACCAGTGAATTGAGCAGGTTGGAAGGCATGCGCTGATCCACATCCCAGTCACCGGACTCGTACATCAAGCGGGTGAAATAAAAATCGTAGTGCTCCTGCGCACTACCCGGTGCGGTATTTTGTGCGCGTGTGCCCAGCGGCAGCGCTGCGGCGCAGCTACCCAGGATCAGGCGCTGGAGAAAAGCCTTGCGGGTGAGGGACACGGGATAACTCTGTTACTGCGTTGGTTTATTGTTAACTAGAAAGGAAAGTAGGTACTTCACTCAAGACCGTATGAGGCATGGATGCCGATTACGAGCGTACAGGGACGTATTCACAGCGTGTCTTGAGTGAAGTGCCTGCTTTCCTTTATTCATAACGCGAGGGCCATACCGGTTTTCCGGCCTGACCCCTGCATGGATCAGTGATTAGCCCAGCTTGCGCTTGGTGTTAATCACATTGATACCGTCGAAGCGTGCAGTAGAACTACCGTGGGATACCGCACTGGTTTGCATCGGCTGTCCCTTACCGTCAAAGAAGGAACCACCCAGGCGGTAATCATCTTTGTCGCAGACCTGCGAACAGGCATTCCAGAATTCCTGGGTGTTGGACTGGTAAGCGACGTCCTCCACCATGCCGGTAATCTTGCCGTCTTCAATCTCGTAGAACAGCTGACCACCGAACTGGAAGTTGTAGCGCTGCTGATCGATGGAGAAGGAACCGGCACCCACAATATAAATGCCTTTTTCCACATCCTTGATCATATCGTCGACGCTCAGCTCCTCCTTGCCAGGCAACAGCGAAACGTTGGACATGCGCTGGAATTGCACGCTGGACCAACTATCTGCGTAGCAGCAGCCGTGGGATTTCTTTTGCCCCAGCATATGTACCTGATCGCGGGTGGCCTGGTAGTTCACCAGCACACCGTCTTTTACCAGATCCCAGTTGCGGGTCTTCACGCCTTCATCGTCGTAGCCGACGGCACCGAGAGAGCCGGGCTGTACCTTATCGGCAAACAGATTGACCTTGTCGCTGCCGTATTGGAATTTGCCGCTGCGCCATTTATCGATAGTGGCGAAAGAGGTACCCGCAAAGTTGGCTTCGTAGCCGAGTACGCGGTCCAGCTCCAATGGGTGGCCGACAGATTCATGGATGGTGAGCCACAGGTGGCTTGGGTCCAGCACCAGGTCGTACTTGCCCGGTTTGACCGATTTAGCCGTGAGCTTTTCCTTGGCTTGTTGCGCCGCCAGGCGTGCGTCTTCGGCCATATCGTAGGAATCGCGGTAGAGCACTGTCTGTGCTTGGATCTTGTCTTCGGCGCGGCCATCCAGGTATTCAAAGCCGCGTCCTACCGGCTGGCTAAGGCCCTGGCGCGTGCGGAAGCCGCCGGTTTTCTTGTCCACTGCGGTGACCGAGAAGGGCGCCCACAAACGGTGAACATCCTGGTCGATATAGGAGCCGTCGGTAGAGGCAAAATACTTTTGCTCATTCACCAGGTACAACATGGAGTTGATATAGCTGGCGCCGGCATCCAGGGCGGACTTGTTTACATCCATCAACAGATCCACCTTGTCGGCCAGGGGGATCTGCATAGCGTTTTTCTGGATGGGTGTCTGCCAGCTCACCTCGCCGTGGCCTTTTACCGGAGCCAGCTGTACGGGCTCCTGCTGGTACTTGGAGTTGGCCTTAGCGGTAGCTACTGCCTGGCGGGTGGCGCGAGCGACGCCATCGGCGGTCAGGTCATTGGTGGCAGCAAAGCCCCAGGTGCCGTTGGCAATAACCCGAATCCCCATGCCGATAGATTCAGTGTTCACCACGTCCTGCACTTTCATCTCGCGGGTGATTACGTATTGGTTCAGGTAGCGACCAATACGCACATCGGCATAAGTGGCGCCGAGTTTGGTGGCGGTATTCAGGGCGACATCGGCAAATTCTTTTTTTACCGAGAGATCAATACCGCTTTGCGTCAGTTTGCTCTCAGCCACCAGATTGCCGGACAGCGGCAACATGGAAACCCCCAGGCCGGCACCGCTGAGCTGGAGAAATTTTCTTCTATCCATTTCGTTATCCTCAAGTGGTGCTGGCGGTTAAACGGCGTCGGAAAGGCTGCTGAAAGTAAAATCGCGTACTTTCAGTGCGGGAATCATGGCGGACATGCCCCACATCCCCACTCGCTGGGGGACGCCCATATCCTCGATATTGTTGAGCATGATTACCGGGCTCTCGTTGAAGCGGAAGTTCTTCACCGGGTATTTGATCTTGCCGTTTTCGATATAGAAGGTGCCGTCGCGGGTGAGGCCGGTGAGCAACATGGACTGCGGATCGACCATACGGATATACCAGGTGCGGGATACCAAAATGCCGCGGCGGGTATTTTTGATCAGTTCTTCGGTGGATTTATCGCCGCCCACCATAATCAGGTTGTTGGGCTCGGGGACCACTTCGCCTTTACTTTGCTCGGCCCAGTAGCGACTGCGCGCCAGGTTTTTCACCACGCCATTTTTCACCCACTCGATGCGTCCAAGCTGCATAAAGTCATCGTCGGTCCAGGGTTGGGCCGGCACATCGAGACTGGTGGGGTCGGAGTAGAAATTTACGCGCTTGTCGAACATCTTTTCGCCGGTACGGTTGCCGCCGCCCTTTTTGCTCATAAAGCTGCGGCCTTCGTCGGCACTGCGCGCATCGAAGCCGCTCATCATGTAACCCACCAGGCCGGACACCGCATTGGGCTCCAGAATCACGGTGTACTTGCCCGGTTCCAGGGCGCGAGCTTCCTGGGACAGGACCGCCTTGTCGATGGCGACAGAGGAAGTGTTGCCAGTATTCATTGCACCGAAATCGGTGACATCACTTTCGGCCCAACCGGAACCCAGGCCATTCTCGGTGCGCATGGTTACAGTGAAGTTGGCGGAAGTAGAGGCGTGGTAGCCGAACAGGCCCTTGCTGGTGGCGACTGCGGCAAAAGAGCGCTCGTCTTCCAGGTAACCCGCGGCAACCACCTTCTTTTCCTTGGCCGCAATAATGGAATCTGCGGCTGCCTTGGCGCGCTGGTCCGGGGTGATATCTGCGGTGGACTTGGCGAAGCCGTCCACGCTGACATATTTCTGTGGGCCCAGCATCGGCATGGCTTCCGGATTTTCCGGGGACAGCTTGGCCAGCTCTTCGGCGCGACGCATCACTTTTTCCAGGGAGGCATCGCTGAATTCGTTGATGGTGGCTACGCCGGATTTCTTGCCGAAACGGGCCTCTACCGCCAGCTCGATATCGTTGACGATGCCACTGGTGGAAACACTGTTGCGCGCGTAGCGAATATTGCCGGTCTCGCTGCCGGCCAGTTGCGCGCTGGCTTCATCGGCGCGGCTGTATTTTAAAACCTTGTCGAGAATACGCTTCGCTTCACTTCTACTCAGAATTGCCATTGCCTTTTCTCCAATTACTTATTCTTGTGCGCCCTTCAGGAAATCTTGCGCTTGGTATTGATTACATTAATTTTGTCAAAACGGGTGGTGGAGCAGCCGTGGGATACCGCGCTCACCTGGCTGGGCTGGCCCTTGCCATCGAAGAAGGTTCCGCCCAGGCGGTAATCACTGCTGTCGCATATCGCCGAGCAGGAATTCCAGAATTCCTGGGTGTTGGACTGGTAGGCGACGTCCTCAACCTGGCCGACGATTTCACCGTTTTTGATCTCGTAGAACAGCTGTCCGCCGAACTGGAAGTTGTAGCGCTGCTGATCAATGGAGTAGGAGCCGCGCCCGACGATGTAAATGCCTTTTTCCACATCGCGGATCATGTCTTTGGCTGAGTACTTCTTCTCGCCCGGAGCCAGGGAGACATTGGGCATGCGCTGGAACTGCACGCTGGACCAGCTATCGCCGTAGCTGCAGCCGTGGGATTCCTTTTGGTCGATCATATGCGCCTGATCGCGAGTGGCCTGGTAGTTCACCAGGATGCCGTCTTTTACCAAGTCCCAACGCTTGGTTTTAACCCCTTCGTCGTCATAGGCGACGGCACCGAGGGAGCCTGGTTGTACCTTGTCGGCAAACAGGGTGACTTTGTCGCTGCCGTACTGGAACTTGCCGCTGC
The DNA here is from genome assembly GCF_041447265.1 of Microbulbifer epialgicus. NCBI lineage: Bacteria > Pseudomonadati > Pseudomonadota > Gammaproteobacteria > Cellvibrionales > Microbulbiferaceae > Microbulbifer > Microbulbifer epialgicus. The sequence continues at coordinate 62,056 of NZ_JBGMEK010000002.1, read as the reverse complement.
GCCACTTATCCAGGGTGGCGAAGGAAGTTCCCGCATAGTTGGCCTCGTAACCCAGCACGCGGTCCAGCTCTAATGGGTGGCCCACAGATTCGTGGATGGTCAGGCATAGGTGCGAGGGTTCCAGTACCAAATCATACTTGCCCGGATCGATAGACTTGGCCGATAGCTTGGCCTGGGCTTGCTCGGCTGCAAGCACTGCATCCTCGGCCATATCATAGGAAGCTTTATAGAGCGTGGTCTGACCGGGAATCTTGTCTTTGTCGTGACCGGCCAGGTATTCATAGCCTCTCCCCACTGGATCACTGAGACCGTTGCGAGTCTTAAAAGCACCGCTCTGCTTATCAACAGCGGTTACCTGCATAGGTGCCCATAGGCGATGGACATCCTGGTCAATATAGGAGCCGTCGCTAGAGGCAAAGTACTTCTGCTCATTAACCAAATACAGGGAAGAGCGGATATAGCTGGCCCCAGCTTTGAGTGCCCCATTGTTAACATCCATCAAAAAATCGACTTTTTCACTGATGGGCACCTGCAGGGCATTCTGTTTGATCGGTGTCTGCCAGGAAACCTCGCCCACCCCTTTTACCGGTGCCAAACGTACGGGCTCAGTTTGGTATTTGGCGTTGGCCTTGGCGACGGCAACCGCCTGGCGGGCAGCAAGTGCTACACCATCGGCTGTCAGATCGTTGGTGGCGGCGAAACCCCAGGTACCGTTGGCGATGACACGAATACCGGCACCGAAGGATTCCGTATTGACGATATCCTCTACGTTGGTTTCGCGAGTCATAACGAACTGGTTGAGATAGCGACCGATGCGCACATCGGTATAGCTGGCCCCGGCCTTGCGCGCCGTATTTAGGACTACATCAGCCAGATGTCGTTTATGAGAGCTGTGCATGCCCTCGTTGAGTAGCTGGTCGGCGCTGACCTGAATGCCCTGCAGAGGTAACAAAATACCACTGGAGCCGACGCCGGCGATCTTGAGGAATTTTCTTCTTTCCATTGGCTACCTTTGTCTCACCAGGCGATAGCACGCCCTAGAGTGAGTTTATTGTTATTGTGCCCGGTACCAAATGAGCCCGGTCGGGCACTTGGTTCAGACTTTGGAAATGCACAACTATCAGGAGTAACCCACTACTGTAAAGTGTTCGCTCGGTGAAGTGAGGTTTGTTAAGGGCAAGTGGTTTGGTGATGGAAGAGAGCGAGACGTGTTGTCTAAACAGCGGCGTTTTTACGTACCTCGTCAAAGTTTGTATCTATAAGGAGCCTGCCGTTACGGAACACTGGTCTCAATAGGTTTTTCTGCTGATCAAGCTCCTCTAGGCGAATGGTTTTTAGCTCGCCATTCTCCAGCTGAATCAGAGCCAGGCGTCCTCGTTTGGATTTTTTCTCAGGGCCTGTGCGTGGATCTTTATAGATATCCCGCCAGCTCCCGTTGATACGAATGCCACTGGCTTTCATTGCAAAGCTCATCAGATCCCGATCAACCTTTTGTAGAAGCTCTCCCCCCATACCAAAGGCGATATTTTCAGCGCTCTGGCGGTGTTCCTTCATAGCCTGAAGAATTTGTGGAATGGTAATGCGTGAGACGCTGTCTCCTTGAATAACCCGGATATAGTTAGGTAGAACACGATAGCCTTTACTGTTGGTGTGAGCGCCAAAAATCCTCATCAGTCGCTCTACACACTCGACAACAATCTGTACAGGGTTGCCAGAATCGGGGCGGATAACCAGGGTGCCGCCATTACTCTTTACGGAATTTTTTAACTGGCCACCCCAGATATTTTCTACCGCGTGCCATAGGTCGTAACTGTCACTGACCACGGCAACAGTTTTGTTCTTACCGGAAAAGTGATGCAGGATATTCTGGTAAGCTGAAGCTTCCCCATCGCGCCCCCAAGCGGTGATAGTGCTGTGTTCCGCTGCGGGAATTGAAAGCCCTGGCATATCGGCATTATAGAATTTTTTTGCACCTAAAATACCAGAGATAGTATCGGTTCCCTGAAAATTCACGAGGTGAGCCATTCCGCCTAGCATGGCACTTTCCAGGCTGCTGGCACCGCGGGCACCAAAGTCATGGAGTTGAAAAGGTAAGTTCTTTGTGGAATCTGCTGTTTCCCGCAAAAAGTGCGCGATAGTTTTTTTTATCTCCCGGCTTTGAGTGGCGACAGTAGAGGGGTACCAGATGGCGCGTACTAATGCAGTTTCCACATAGCTGGTGAGCCAGAAGCATGCAGGGCAGGTGTTGACGATTTGCGCAGTTATATTGTGCAGTGGAATCACCGAGCCCTCTTCCACTGCACTTATTTCCAATGGGAGCAGCCCCGCATGCTTTTGGACTATGTGTTCCCAGCCAGGGCGAAAAAATGGCAAACCGTGAGCATGTAGTAGATGCTCAGCTTCCTCAATATCGGATGTAGTAATGGCCCTTTGTAAGTATTGTTTTATAAAGGCCTGCAGACCAAAAAAAACAGTTTGTTCAAACTCCCCTCCACGACATTCGATATAGCTACTGACATATTCAGTGCCCGGCGGATATTGCAGGTAATGGCTCGCCTTATAACTATCAACATTGAGAATCAGGTTTTGTATCGACATTAAATACGTCTGTTGGTACTGGAATTGCCAAGATGGATTGTCACCAAAAGCCTGTTTTGGTGGTTTAGCTGAAAGAATGTTTGTAAACGGGGTTTATCACTGAAAGAGCTTGTAATTTAACAAAAAATGCTAACTGCCGAGTCCCCGTTCATAAAAAACTACTTGAATTATAGATAGCACAGCAGGTGAATAAAAATTCTCCATTGTCAGCTGGTTCAACTGTACCAACAAGTCATATGGATTTTTATTGGCCTATGTATACAGATATGTACATTCGTATACGTGGCAAGGAAAGGATCAACATGCTCAATAAATCTCAATCCATATCACCCGCGAACAGGCCGCTCAGGAGCGTGCTGCACGCCAGGCGGAAATTGAAGCCCAACGTGAGGTCAGTCAATCCCAGATCGCTGCAGAGCAGGCCACAAAGCTGCTGGAGATTGAAAAAGAGCGCCGTCTAAAAGAACAGGAAATTGAGCGCGAGCGAATTCTTAGTGAGCAGCGTATCTCCAAGGAAAATTCTGTTGAGATTGCTGAGCAGGAGCGAGCAATTGTCGTGGCGGAGAAATCCAAATAGCAATCCCAGGCCGATCAGCAGGCCTATGTTGCTTTGGCTGAAGCAGTAAAGGCTGAGGAGCGGGTACGCACAGCCAAGGATGTGGAAGTGGCCGAGCGTGACAAGCGCATTGAAATTATTGAGGCACAAAAGGCCATTGAACGCCAGGTTACGGGTATCAAGGTTATGGCGGGAGCTTAGAAAGCGGCCGCTGAAGACAAGGCCGAAGCCTTACGCCTACATGAGAATCTGCCCAATATTATCCGTGAAAGCGTTAAGCCACTGGAAAGTATTGAGAGTATGAAGATTATTTCTGTTGAAGGCCTTAGCGGAGTCGATGGTCGCGCCTCTTCCGGTGTTCTCGATGGCGAAACGGAAGCTAAAGGCCAGAGTCTGCCAGAAGCCTTGGTAGGAAGTGCACTGAGGCATCGGGCCATGGCACCGCTTGTGGATTCTTTATTGAAAGAGGCTGGTGTTGGAAACTTGAGTAAGTCTGTTGAAAAGGGAGTTTAATGTGAAACTCAATTTAGAAAACATGAATTTTTCGACGTATTGTCGCTTTAAATAGCCTGATTAACAGTAACTTAAGCTTTTTAACCCGGATCTGCTTAAATAGATCCGGGTTATTTATTTGGGAGAAGGAAGATATGAAGCGTTGTACCAGTTGTAAAGAAGGCGTGCTTAAACCAGGTTTTATCGAAGAATTGTTTCGTGCGCACACTTGTTCAAGCTGTGGTGGCAACTGGATTCTCGTTGAAGACTTTCTAATCTGGAAAAGGCAAAATCCTGAACATCAATTTCCGGATGATTTAGAAAATTTAAATGATGTAGTTGCCGAAGATACCAAGCGAGCTATTTTATGCCCAGTATCAGGTGTGATTATGCAGAAATTTAAAATCATGTCAGGTAGTGAACATCGCCTTGATTACAGCGCTATGGTTGGCGGGATTTGGCTGGATAAGGGTGAATGGGAACTTCTGAAAGCTGAAGGACTTGCTGGATCACTGAACTTTCTGGTAACTCATGAGTGGCAGAAGAAAATTAGAAGCACTAAAGCTCAAGAGACTTTTTCTGAGATTTATAAAGCCAGATTTGGTGAAGAGCTATATGCGAAAGTTAAAGACGTTCGTGAGTGGCTACATTCTCAAGAGCAGAAAATAGATATTCTTGCATATTTGACTGCGGAAGACCCTTATTCCGCAGAGCGTTAATGATTAATGTTCCCGCTGTTATTATTTTGAGGGGGATTAGAGATTACTTTAATTCCCCTTTCGACAAAAATAAACTTTTAAAATAAAAGCCTTCATGATTTCTTGACCTTCCATTCTTAATGGAATTTTTAGTCCATATGAACCTTCATCGTTTTGTATGTAGGTTTTGCCACCTTTTAGGTTGTGTGATCGTAATTCTCTCTAAACGTACTATTGGGTCAGAAGGAGAGAATGCACTGCACTCAAGACTCGCTGTGAATACATCCCTATAAGCTCGTAATCGGCATCCATGCCTAATACGGTCCCGAGTGCAATGTATTCTTTCCTTTCCTCTTTTTAGTAAGATAAATATTGTTCGTTGGATGTAATGTTTTTTTATGGGTTTTAAAAAATGCGAATGATGCATAAAACAAGTTCACAAGAATATCCCCGACTGTTAATTAAAATTTATCGGGCGAAATTGATAGCTTGGTCTCAATTTGTTGCGGTATGTTTTTTTTGGTGTATAGGAAATACAAAGACTAAATGTTAACCTCTCCAAGGTCGCTGATTTAATTGCGATTAAAAAGGATGTATAACAATAATAAGGTTAGGAATATGGCTATCAAAAAAATTTTACTAGCAAGCTCTTTGTTAATTGCCTCATCCCTCGCTGTACCGGCATTTTCTGCTAATTTGGTTTGTCAGCTCAATGTTAAGTCCGGGGGGCAGGTTATGGGTAATGGCACCTCCAGCTGCAATGGAATAGATTTTAGTTTCGGCAGCTCCACTTCTGGGAGTTGGAGTATTACAAATATCACTAAATCCATTGATCGAATTCACTGGATAAAAGGCTGTAGTTCTGGATTATCGTGCAGCGTGACAGTCAGAGCCTATTCATCAAATGAAGCTCAAGCATATATTCATTATGACGATGGCAGTATTGAGTACGTGGAAGCAGATATGTGGTATGAAACTGGGTATTAATGTCTAGTGTATGGGCGTCGATAATTAATCGGCGCCGATTATAAGATCCTTATTTAGCAAATAATTTAATAAGTTGTGCCATTTCATAGTCCCTCTGTTTTTAAATCCCTCCTAATTGAATGACATAATCAATCGAAAAGTCTCTTGGAAATGTAACTAACGCCAAAATAACAACAAGTGAATGATGGCAAACTGCTCCATCATCGGCTTTTATTAAAGCCATGGAATACAAGGATTACTACAAAATTCTCGGTTTAGAAAGGAGCGCCGATCAGGCAGAGGTGAAACGCGCCTATCGGAAGTTGGCGCGTAAATACCACCCCGATGTGAGCAGCGAAAGTAACGCTGAAGAGCGCTTTAAAGAGGTCAATGAAGCTTATGAAGTCCTCAAAGATCCCGAGAAGCGCGCTGCTTACGACCATTTAGGGGCTGGTTATCAGTCCGGTCAGGATTTCCGTCCGCCACCTGATTGGGATCAGGGATTTGAATTCCACGGTGGGGGCTATACCGGTGCTGATTCTGCGGCGTTTAGCGATTTCTTTGAAAGTCTTTTTGGAGGGGGCGGATTTCGTCAGTCTTATGGTCATGGACAGCGCCGTCAATTCAATGCTCAAGGTGAGAACACCTATGCACGTATTGCCATAGACCTTGAAGACAGCTATCGAGGAGCCACACGTCAAATTAGCTTGAAGCATTCTGTACTCGGTGCAGATGGACGCCCACAGCTGCGTGAGCGAACTCTCAAAGTAAAAATTCCCAAAGGCGTTACCGAAGGCCAACAGATTCGTTTGGCGGGGCAGGGTGAGCCCGGTATTGGAGATGGACTTTCCGGTGATCTTTATTTGGAGATTACTTTTAACCCCCATTCGCTGTATCACGCTGAGGGCAAGACCGTGTATCTGGATTTGCCGTTGGCGCCCTGGGAGATTGCTCTGGGGGCTAAAGTTCAGGTGCCGACTCCAGATGGGCCGGTGAAGTTGACTATTCCAGCAAACAGTACAAACGGCAAAAAACTGCGTCTGAAAGGACGGGGGATTCCTGCCAAGCAACCTGGAGATATGTACGTAGTGATGCAAACTGTCACACCACCTGCCGGTAGTGATGCTCAGCGGGAAGCTTATCGACAGTTTAGCGATGCATTTGACTTCAACCCACGCCAGTCCATGGGGGGCTGAAGATGGAACGGAAGGAACTTGAGCAGGTTTCCGGGGTTCTTCTGGATGAAGAAAGTGAGCTCAGCCTCAGCGAGTTGTGCAGGGCCTGTGGAATGCCGGCGGAGCGTATAATTGCCTTAGTTGAAGAGGGGATTATCGAGCCTCGTAGGGGTGCAGCCCAGTGGCGTTTCAGCGGTATTTGTATTCGCCGTGTGCGTCGGGTTTATACCCTTGAGCGCGACCTGGGCGTGAACTTGGCCGGGGCTGCTTTGGCTTTGGAATTACTTGATGAAATAGAGCGATTGCAGGCGCACCTAGCTCAGCTTGAGGAGCGCCATAAGCGCTAATAACTTTTATTGTGCCACTCTCAAGTGTGGGCCTATAACCTCAATTTTTTCAATCCATATAGCGCCACTGTAGTCTTGGGGGAGGTAATTTAATTCCTCCGGCTTGTATATACCTGCCAATCCCTTCTTGCCGCCTTTGTGATTTACCGCCATAACCAAACTTCCCGCCTGAGCGACCCGCGCAGAATAGCGATTGGGCCAACCCCAAAGGGCCCATTGCCAAGTGTTAGGCGCGACCACAATGCTGTTGTGACAGGCATCGGGCATATAGCCGCTCCAACCAATAAGCACATATTGCAGCGCGCATTTCTTTGCGCTGGCCTTGCTGAAGGCTAGTGCCCCTGGTCGTAATTCCCGGATTCTTTCAATCGGGCGGGTGCCGCCGTAGACCATCAGACGGGAGTCAGTGAGTAACTGATGCTGACGCAGATAGGCATCTAACCGGTCTGCTTCTGTTGGGTCATTGCTTTTTATATTGATAAGGAATTGTCGATTCGGAAAATGTTGCAGAATCTCCTTTAAAGTAGGTAGCTGCCCGATACCTTGGCCGCGAAAGGGAAAAGTTACACCACCATCGAAGGTATAACCGTAGCCAATATCGAGCTTCTTTAAGTCTGCGAGGGAATGTTCCCGAGTAACGCCTTTTCCATCTGTACGGCAATCCAGGGTCCAGTCATGAAAAACGGCAAACTCACCATCAGTGGTGGGATGAATGTCTAGTTCAACAATATCTGCACCGTGAGCAAAGGCGGCCTCCATGGAGGGTATAGTGTTTTCCAGGTAGCTGTGTTCAGGTCGGAATATACGAATAGCAGTGCAATCGTCACGTCCCAGGTTATCGCGATTGTAGGTTTGGTAGACTCCACGATGGGAAATCAGGATGGGATCTCCCTGGGGAGCCGGTGCCAGCCAGGAAGCATTGAGTAGATAGATCGCCCCAAATCCGAGAAGAGAAGTCAGTACTCCAATTTTGATGATAGTACCCCGCCCCATAAAATTGTCTCCGCATTTCCTGTTGAAGATGCGCCAATACTAGCTGCCTTTGGTTCGTAGAAATGGACTTTGAGGGGGCAAATTAAGGCAAATTAAGGCAAATTAAGGCAAATTAAGGCAAATTCGGGCGAGGGACAGGGCGACCGGAGCCGCCCTGAATCTGGCTTTAGAGTGCAGCCTTCGTGATAGTAATAATCAGATAGCCTGTGTAGACAAGATAAGCTGTCAACAGAGCGCAGCCTTCCCAGCGATTAATGCGTCCCTGACCTCGAAAGCCGTAGGCGAAGATAAATAGAGCAATGGTGAGGCCAATCACCATGGGCCAATCCCTGGACAAAACTTCAGGTGGCACGCTTGGCATGGGAGCGATGGTACCGGCGATGCCAATTACGGCAAGCAGATTAAACATATTGGAACCGACCACATTGCCTATGGCGATATCGTGTTCGCCCTTGCGTGCGGCCACGATAGTGGCTGCGAGTTCTGGCAGGGAGGTGCCGAGAGCCACGATAGTAAGGCCGATAATCAGATCGCTGACCCCCAGGGACTCTGCAATCGTAACCGCACCCCATACCAATATACGTGAGCTGACAATTAATAGGACCAGGCCGGCTACTACCCAAAAAATGGCCCGCCCCAGAGGCATGGAATGTTCTTCCAGTTCTCCCGCGACTTCTCCTTCGAGTTGATCGCCCTTTCCACGCAAGGCGGAGAAAATACTCCAGCTGATTAGAGCGAAGAAGCCCAACAGCAGGATGATAGCCTCCCAACGTTCCAACTTGTCATTCCAAAGGAATGCGCCACTTAGCAAGGTGATTGCAAGCAGCAGGGGCAACTCCTTACGCACGATTTTTGAGTGAACCGTAAGTGGGATGATGAGCGCGCTAAGGCCGAGAATCAGGCCTGTGTTGGCAATATTGGAGCCAAAAGCATTGCCTAGAGCTAGCCCGGGGCTGCCGTCCAGCGCGGCAATGGCGGAAACCACCATTTCCGGCGCGGAGGTTCCGAAGCCGACGATCACCATGCCGATTAGCAGTGTAGGCATACCGGCGTGCTTGGCAGTGGCTGCGGCGCCTTCTACGAAGCGGTCAGCACTCCAGACCAGTACAACAAAGCCGGTGATAATGGCGAGAGCGGCAAGAAGCATAGGCGATCCTCAATAGATATAGTCGAATTGGGGCACTGCCCGACAAAAGGGAGCGATTGTAACGAGTCTCGGTGTTACAAACAGGGGTATGGTCTGTTAGACGGCGCGATAAATGAAAATAAACGAAAATGTCCCGCCAGTCAGGCGATTTTGCGCCAGTCTGGACTACAGTCAATGCATGGCCCGGTAAATCTGCGGGATGGCTTATGGGTGTCGCCCTTGGGCGCGGTGCCTCGCCCAGCTGGTGGAGATGTCGGGTAAATCTACGCGGGTCGCACAAAGCAATGCGCGGCAGATTCCGCGATATCCATGTCACCGGCCACTCGCCGGGTATCTAGGAGGCCTATATGCAACTCAAAGCTTCAATCGGAATACTGGCCGCGGCACTGGTGCTGACCCTGTCCGCCTGCGAACATCGTAAAAAGGAGGAGTCGATGGAAAAGAAAGGGATGGGAGCGACCGAAACCGGCTGTTGCCAGCACGCGGAAAGTGCCTGCGCCGGTGATGTCACCAAATCTCAATGCGACCAGATGAATGGTAAGTTTCACAAGGATCATATGTGCCGCAGGGACAACGGAAAGTGTGCCCGCGAGTAATGCTGATAACGCCGGGTGCGGTGCTGATCCTCACCGCACCCGATCTTTTACATCTTTAGACATCCCCCACTCTCCCATCAAAGAGTCGTTTTGCGACTAAAAAGGCTAACCGGATAAGCCGTTAGCTGACGGCGGCAAGCCCACTTGACATTAGTTACATCTGCAACTAACTTCGTTTGCGTTTTAAATCCACAATCCGCAGCCCACCTTTCGGGGCCGCGATGATAAGAAATGGAGGACCGCATGGCGGACTTATTTGAAAACCCGATGGGTCTTAACGGCTTCGAATTCGTAGAGTTTACCGCGCCAGAAAAAGGTATCCTTGAAACCGTATTTACTGCCATGGGCTTTGAGAAAGTCGCCCGTCACCGCTCCAAGGATGTTGAGCTATGGCGTCAGGGTGATATTAACTTTATCACTAACTACGAGCCCAACAGCCACGCCTATTACTATGCCCAGGAGCACGGCCCCTCTGCATGTGGTCTGGCCTTCCGAGTGAAAGATTCCAAGTTTGCTTACGAAGAGGCCCTGCGTAAGGGCGCGCAACCGGTAGAGGTGAATACAGGCCCCATGGAGCTGCATCTGCCTGCGATTAAGGGGATTGGCGGTGCGACCCTGTATTTGATCGACCGTTATAAAGACGGTGAGTCCATCTACGATATCGACTTTATCTGGGAGGAAGGCGCAGACCGCCGCCCCGAAGGTTGTGGTTTCCATACCCTGGACCACCTCACCCACAACGTATATCGCGGTCGTATGGACTATTGGGCCAAGTACTACGAGGACCTGTTTAATTTCCGCGAGATCCGTTACTTCGATATCAAAGGCGAGTACACCGGCCTGCTGTCAAAGGCTATGACCGCGCCCGATGGCAAGATCCGTATCCCGCTGAACGAAGAAGCGGCCGGTGGCGGTGGCCAGATCGAAGAATTCCTGATGAAGTACAACGGTGAGGGTATCCAGCATATCGCCTTTGCCTGTGATGACTTGATCGCCTGTTGGGATCGTCTGAAAGAGCGCGGTATGGAGTTTATGACTCCGCCGCCGGACACTTACTACGAAATGCTGGAAGAGCGCCTACCCGGCCACGGTGAGCCCACCGAAGAATTCCAGAGCCGCGGCATCCTACTCGATGGCACCACCGAGGGCGGACAGCCGCGTCTGCTGCTGCAGATCTTCTCCGCCAATATGCTAGGCCCGGTATTTTTCGAATTTATCCAGCGCAAGGAAGACGAAGGATTTGGAGAGGGCAACTTTAAGGCCCTGTTCGAATCCATTGAGCGCGACCAGCTCAAGCGCGGCGTCATTAAAGAAAAGGAATAAAAAGCGGAGGCTTCAATGGGCATTAAGCGCATTCACCACGTGGCGTATCGCTGCAGGGACGCCAAGGAGACAGTGGAGTTCTACCGCGACCTTCTCGGTATGGACTTCCAGCTGGCCATTGCCGAAAACGAGGTACCATCAACCGGTGAGCCGGACCCTTACATGCATGTCTTTATGGATGCGGGTATGGGGAATGTGCTTGCCTTCTTCGAAATCCCCAACTCCCCGGAGATGGGGCGCGATGAGAACACACCCAAATGGGTGCAGCATATCGCTTTCGAAGTGGAGTCCATGGAAGAAATGCTTGAGACCAAAGCGCGACTGGAAGCGGCCGGGGTCGACGTACTTGGCCCTACCAATCACACTATCTTCCAGTCGATCTACTTCTTCGACCCCAACGGCCATCGTATTGAGCTGGCTGCCAATACCGCCAAGCCTGGTATGCACAAAGAGCTGAAGCGGGTTGCTGAGGATATGTTGGAAGAGTGGTCGCGTACGAAAAAAGCCCCGAGACATGCCGCCTGGATGCACGGGGAAGAAGAATTTGTGGAAAAAACTGAAGGGGAGGCACAGTGAAGTTAGCCAGCCTTAAATCCGGCCGCGATGGTCAACTGGTTGTTGTTAGCGACGATCTTACCCGTATGGAGCCAGCTGGTGATATTGCCCCCACCATGCAGAGTGCGTTGGACAATTGGGCATCAGTTAGCAGCGAGTTGGAGAAGCTACACGAGCGCCTGCAAAATGGCGAGATTCAAGGGGAAGCCTTTGACCAAACTCTGTGTGCTTCGCCTTTACCGCGCGCATATCACTGGGCCGACGGTAGTGCTTACGTGAATCATGTTGAGCTGGTGCGCAAAGCCCGCGGTGCCGAGGTACCGGAGAGCTTCTACAGCGACCCGCTCATGTATCAAGGTGGTTCCGATACCTTCCTGGATCCACGCGAGCCGGTAAAGATGCCGCAAAGCAATGGCTTTGGCATCGACTTCGAGGCAGAAATTGCCGTGATCACCGACGATGTCCCTATGGGGGTGTCCGCTGAGGATGCACTGTCCCATATCAAGTTGGTGATGCTGGTGAATGATGTTTCCCTGCGCGGCTTGATCCCTGCGGAATTGGCCAAGGGGTTTGGTTTCTACCAGTCCAAACCCTCCAGCGCTTTCTCACCGGTATGCGTGACTCCAGAGCAGCTGGGTGAAAACTGGCGCGAGGGTAAATTGCACCTGCCGCTTGTTTCCCACCTGAATGGGGAAAAGTTCGGCGAGCCCAATGCCGGCGTGGATATGACTTTCCATTTCGGCCAGCTGGTTGCCCATGCAGCCAGAACCCGCCCACTTTGTGCGGGTACCATTATTGGTTCCGGTACCGTCTCCAATAAGTTGGATGGTGGCCCTGGTAAGCCTGTCGCAGAGGGTGGGGTTGGTTACAGCTGCATTGCAGAGATTCGTATGATTGAGACCATCCAGAATGGCTCAGCGAGCACGCCATTTATGGACTTTGGCAATACTATTGCTATCGAAATGCTCGATGATAAAGGCCAGTCAATTTTTGGTCGTATTGAGCAGACTGTAGAGCAGGTTTAATTTTACAGATGATAAAATCCGACTGAATGGAATCAACGGAGTCTTTTGACTGCTGAATTCTTTCAGTCGGTTTTTACTTTTACTGAGAATTGAATTTTCTTTCGTTTGTTTCTGACAAAAGAAAAGTTCAAATTCTTATTTTGGAAAATTTCCCTCTCTGTCATCATACAAAGAAGAGAGTATTATTTAAGCCGAATCTAGCGTTAAATAATGATACTGTCTTAAGCCAAAAAGGCATGTTTTTTGACCAGTTAAAAAACAGCCAGGCCTTGGCTCTATCCTAAATCCCTAGATAAGCTCTATGTCTAAAATGCCTGCTGTTGAGCGAATAAACTCAACTATAATCTTGAGCAGTGTGAATTAGTTTTTAACTCTGGTCAGAAATTATAATTTAATCAAATAAATTAAATTATAAGCCTTCCAGTTTACCTCTTCGACTTAAAGCCAATGCAGCGCTAAAAAATAGTGTCAGAGTCAGTTTAAAAATGCTTGCACACTCGGTGTATATGACTTTGACTAATAGCCCTTAACTGAATGATTTTGTAGTTCTTACTTGATTTTTGAGCATTTACTAGGCTTGTATTAGGTGCCTCAGGCAGTAGGAGCTCTTTGTTTGAATAGTGAAAATAAGCTGGAGGAAATTAATTTATGGAAATCTATTTAATTGGTCATGGAGGCAGACTTGAGTCTGATGGCGAATGTGAAGTGCCGCCCAATGTTATTTTACATTTTTATTGCCCGGATAAGAAAAAGTTTGATAGTAGCTGGGAGAAAGCAATAAGATCAGGGTCAGGTGTGGATCATAAAGATTTCAGTCATGAACCACACGTCTCTGGTAGCCGATGCAAGAATTATCGCTTGGCACACCCTGGAGGAATTAAATCACTTGTATCTTATGCATCTCTTCATCCTTTAAAAAATCCATATTATGTTGGTTCAAATCTACGAGACCAGCTGAATTGCGCAGTTAAGGATAGGGCCGGAGAATGGTACGTTTCTTTGCAGGATGTTCTTAATTCAGTAAAACCAAATGGCTCAATTTGTCACGTACATTGGTTCGCTTGTCGTGATGATATCACTGGAATAGAAGACGATTTTGCAAAAGAGGCGAAAGGCATGTATGGCGGTATTGCGCTTGAGAGCAACTCTAAAGCGCCTGCTGGAAAACTAGATATGAATAAATATGCCGGCTTAAGCTTATTTCAGAAAAAGTAGGGATTGATAATGTTCGAATCAGGAGAAGCTCGGGCTCTAGCTGGCTTTAAGGTATAAAGCTTACTAAGTCAGACTTTTTCTGATTAGCTATGATGCATGCAATGCAAATTAAATAGATACTAAAAAGGGGAAGGAAAGAATACACTGCGCTCGGGACCGTATGAGGCATGGATGCCGATTACGAGCTTACAGGGATGTATTCACAGCGAGTCTCGAGTGCAGTGTATTCTTTCCTTCTGGCCCAGTAGTAAAAGCTGTTTTATAATTTTTTACAGTTGTCCTGTTTATTTACATTAATGGTTTGAATGAAAACTATATAGACGTGAAATTTTTTTGAAAAAATAGAAAACTTTTGGTGGTTTATAGGTTTTTCCGAGTTTTAAAGCGGCCGCTATTCATATCGTAATTTGAATATTAAAAGGAGTATGGTTGGCAGGTGAATTGTGTTGAGCTACGTCTTCATGTCCTTATGCCCCGCTGAAAATTATTTATTTGATAATCCTTATGAACAGCTTATCAAGTTGATTTTTTCGTTGAGAGCTATTTGGGTAGCGCAAAATCCTAAATGGTAAGCGTATCAAAGAATATAATATCTAAGCATATGGCAAAGTGGAGTGTGTCTAGGCTCTGTACCATTTGATAACCTGGAAGTTTTCCAGGCATCCTCAGAATCATATCTGGCTAGAGAAACCAATCATTTTCTACCCCCACCCGTGTTAAGGTTGTCAGATAACTCGATCAAGAATTGGAAGACAACAACGGAGAGCGAAGTGAAAATCGGCAAGGCCCTCGCTAAATATCTTAAGCATACATCTGCTTTTATCCTGGCTATTAGTATTCTGCCTTCTATGTCTTGGGCGTCAACAGCGGCAGAGCAACTACAAGAGGTAATCGAAGAGCACTGGCAATACAGTCTACGTGAGGACCCGATTACTGCGGGTCGTATGGGGGTATCGGACTATAATCGCCAATTACCGGGGGTGGCTGCTGAGGACAGGGCGCGCCGACTGAAAGCCGAAGAGGAATTGCTCCGGCGTCTGCAAGCGGTGGATGCCAATGAATTGAGCGATTCGGATAGGGTCAATCGCGAGTTACTCGCCTGGGTATTGAAAAACTCTATCGAAGCCAATGGATTGTTCCTGGAGCGGGTACCCCTCAATACTTTCTACAGTTTTTATAGTGCGGCCCTGGATGCCAATAGTGGCCTGGCGATGACCCGTGTTGGCGATTATGAGGACTATATCGCCCGCATCCGGGACTTTGGCCGCTACTTCGATGAGAATATTGCCAATATGCGTGAAGGAGTTCGCACAGGTTTTGTCTTGCCCAAAATAGTGGTGCAGGGCATAGCCCCCACCGTGCGAGCTCAAGTTTATAAGGATCCCACCAAGAGCAGCTTGTACAAACCTTTTGTTGATATGCCTAGATCAATTCCCTCTGCAGAGCAGCAACGCTTACGCGATGCCGGGAAAGGGGCAATTGAACAGGTGGCCATTCCAGCCTTTGCCCGAGTGGCGAACTTCCTAGAGGGGGAATACCTCAAAGCTGCCAGCGAAACCATTGGCGCTGAGAAAATGCGCGGAGGCAGTGACTATTATCGCCACAATATCCGCAACTATGTGACCCTGGATATGGACCCGGCAGAGATCCATCGCACTGGCCTCGCTGAAGTGAAGCGTATCCGTGCGGAGATGGAGGAACTGATTAAGGAGTCCGACTTTGAAGGTACTTTTGAGGAGTTTACCCATTTCCTGCGCACCGACCCGCAGTTCTATGCCAAGACACCGGAAGAGTTGCTTAAAGAGACCGCCTATATCTCCAAGCGCATCGATTATCTGTTGCCCGAGTTCTTTAACCTGCTGCCACGCACTCCCTACGGAGTGGTTCCGGTACCTAGCGAGATCGCGCCCAACTACACGACCGCTTCCTATAATCCCGCCGCCATTGGTGGTACCCGCGGCGGGGCCTACTGGTTGAATACTTACGGCTTGGACCAGCGCCCTCTGTACGAGTTGCCCGCCTTGACCTTGCATGAGGCGGTGCCAGGCCACCATCTACAAAATGCCCTGTCCCAGGAGCTTGAAAATGTGCCGGACTTCCGACGGAATCTTTACTTGAGTGCTTTTGGCGAGGGTTGGGCACTTTACTCAGAGCGTCTCGGCAAGGAAATGGGCCTGTACACTACGCCTTATGAGCATTTTGGGCGCCTTAGCTATGAAATGTGGCGTGCGGCACGCCTGGTAATTGATACCGGCATCCACTCCCAAGGCTGGACCCGCCAGCAAGCGCTCGATTTTCTTTCCAGCAATACTTCGCTTTCTCCCGCGAATGTGCGTGCAGAAGTGGACCGCTATATTTCCTGGCCGGGCCAAGCCCTCTCTTACAAAATGGGAGAAATTAAGATCCGCCAGCTGCGTGCACAGGCGGAAAAAGAGCTTGGTGATCAGTTTGACTTGCGTGCCTTCCACGATGCGCTGTTAAAAAATGGAGCCTTACCTCTCTCCATGTTGGAAGAGCAGATGCAAGGTTTTATAGAGGAGCAGAAATCTTCTTAAAATATCGTTTCGCAATCCCGCTCTCAATCGCTAGAGCGGGATTGCAAATGAGAAAGCAGGCGCGCTTCTGGCAAATTTTCTATACAAGCTAATAGACAGCTTGTTTTCAGATAAAGTCTATCCATCCCATAGAATGGGCGTACTTTATTAGCATCCCGCTACACATAAGAACGACGACTCCTCTCAGGTAGGTAGGATTAATTTTAAATAGGCAGTGTGATCCTATCCACGCACCTATGATTTGTCCAATCATCATTAGGATGCCTACTATCCACGCAACATGTCCGGCAAGTAAAAATATAATTAAAGAAGCTATATTGGTAGAGAAGTTAAGAGGTTTTGCCATCGCAGTGGATGTCAATAAATCTTGTCCTCTGCAAGCAATACCTGACAAGGTAAAAAATGACCCTGTTCCAGGTCCGAACATGCCATCGTAGTACCCAATCAATGGAATTACCCCATATTTATATTTTCTGCTGGATAATTTTGGTTCTTCATTATTCTGAGTCAATGACGGGGAAATTAGGAAATAAACGGCAATAAATAAAAGCACTACAGGAATTATAAATGACAAGATGTCAGTGTTAATAAATTGTACTGCTATTGTTCCAATAGCCGCACCAATAAAAGCCGGTAGCATTAAGCTCTTAATCCCACTCCAGCTTATTTTACTGCTCTTAATCATCATATAAGTTGCAGTTGCTGTACCGATACTGCCTTGCAATTAATTGGTGCTTAGGGCTGTTAAGGGCGGTACACCACTCAGAATTAAGACCGGTACTGTTACCAGGCCGCCACCACCTGCCAATGTATCGAGTAGGCCGGCTATTACGGCAATAAAAAACAAAATAGACAATAATTCAATAGAGAAACTTGCGAACTCCAAGAGAGTACCTCCTTTCGCTTGTTGCTAAGACTTAACTTTCAATAGCCTTCTTTGTTTTTTTCCACCATGTTAGGAAATTTTCCCCAATGGAATGCTGTGGTAGGGAATGAGAATCTTTTTCTATCCCCTGTTCCTTTTCCATTTCAGTGACCTTTTTATTCGCCGTGCTAAACCAAACCTTGGGGTCTTTTATTCCCTGCTGTAGAGCATCGCCATAGAGTGCAGAACTGAACCAGGTGCGGTGGGAGTCATCGCTGCAACCAAAAGAGGTTCTGTTATCGGCGGCGGAGGTAAATACGATACGATTTGGGGTGCTCAAAGGCTTAATCCACTGGCCGGAATAGCAGGCTGAAATCACTATCCACTGGTACCTTACATTAAGGTTATCCAGCCATTTTTTTCCGTCTGCCACAGAGAGATCCTTTAGTGGCATTTTACCCTCAGCAATTGTTAAGTCGCCATTGCGTGCACCGTGGCTGACAAGGTGCACTAACAGTAGGTCTTCCTGTGGGTCCAGTAACTGATCCAGGGCATTGAGACTTTCTTGGATACTGGTGCGGGTGGCGAGAGGAAAACTGTAGCCGCCACCGTTACTGAGGCGCAGTACACGCTCATCAATACCAAAGGCCTTATCAAGGCGTTCTGACACCCAATCCAATTCCCTGGCAAATACCGGAGAGGTGCCATCACCGCCTACTAACAGCGTGTACACATCGCGTACACCAGGCCTCTGCGGTGCCAGTGCATCAATAGCACTTTGTAAGCGATCACTCTCGCTGTAAAGGCGTGTTTCCGCCTGGGCTGCAGGAATTTCTTGTTGTATGCGCCAGGCCGCCTCACTGGGAAAGTAGATACCCTTAGCAAAATAGCCGGACTCCTCAATAGTATTTCCCTCGCCATCAATGCTCACACGCTGGCCTTCTCCATCCGCCTCTCCGTAGCGGAAGTTGGCGCGAATAGTGGTCCCATCAGGTTGGGTCAATTCACCAGCGCCAGAGTAATAACCGTATTCAAAGTCGCCTTTGTAGTTGTAGCCCTCGATATCTGAGTAGCTTCCGCGTAGAAACATTCCCTGTTCAAAAGTGCCTTTATATTGACTGCCATCTTCAGTGGTCAGCTCACCTTCACCGTGTGGACCGTAATCCAGAAACTCACCACTATAAGTTTCTCCACCATCCCATTTTGCTGTGCCTTTTTGTAGCTCCCCTTCACTGAAATGACCCGACCATTCATCTTCACCACAGGTATAGCGGCCTTCGCCATGTGGTTCTCCATTGAGGAATTCACCCTCGTAAGTACAGCCATCCGCTTTGGTAAGTAGTCCCTGGCCGCTAATGCGGCCATTGTGAAAATCCCCGCGATAGTGATTGCCATCGGGCCATTGCAACTGGCCCTGACCATGGAAAAGGCCATTTTGTAAGTCACCTTTGTATACGGAACCATCTGGCAGGGCGGTGCCGCCTGCAAACTGTGTTGGCTCGCAGGCGCTGAGAAGAAGAAAAAGCGGGGTTAAGTAGGCGTATCTCATTCCATGATCCATCATTGATGCTCTGGAGTGAGATTAACAAAATGGTGCCAACAGGGCTCTAGGCTTGATTCAGTTGCTCGAACTTAAGCCCGTATTTTTCCAGTAGCTGGCGTACCCGGTGAGAATCGTTATTGGACTTTTTTGTAGTGCGGCTCACTTGGAAGAGTTTGCGTCCGGCCTCCGCCATGGAGCTGGACTCTTCACACACCTGAATCAGCCCCGCCAGTTTGATCTGCTCGTAGTAATCCATCTGTTCAATACTGTCGGGGCCCAGTAGTGCTTTGATACGCGCGAGGGGTAGTAATGATTCGTCTTTAAGGGCTCGCCACTTGACTTGCAGCCGTTGGATTTCTTCTTCTACCACCTGCGACGTGATGCGCCCACCAGCAGCGAGAGTACTCATACGCAGGATACTGGCGTTAAGGTCGCGAAAATTGGCGGACCAGCTGGCCTCTGCCGAGCGGCCAAAGTTGAGGTACCTCTCCCGTGCCACTTTATTGAAACTCACCAGGTGGCCGGACTTTCTGGAAAACGCCTCCAGCTCAAAATCGATATTGGGTTCCAAGTCTTCAATACGCTCCCGCAGGGAGGGCAGGCGGTAGGTCCACAGGTCGATACGGGCCAGCAGGTCTGCGCGAAACTTGTCTTCGTGGCTGAGTTGCACAAGATCCCGGTTGGTGCCTGCGATCAGCTGAAAGTGACTGCTCACTTCTTTGTCTGAGCCAAAAGGCATAAAGCGCTTGTGCTCTATAGCGCGCAGCAGCATCGCTTGCTCGTCCAATCCCAACTCGCCGATCTCGTCCAGAAAAAGCAGGCCCTTATCAGCCTCCATTAACAGTCCAGAGCGGTGTGTGGTGGCGCCGGTAAAGGCGCCTTTGCGGTGCCCGAACAGGGCGGACATGGCATTCTCGCCGCGCAGGGTGGCGCAGTTCACTGCTACCAAGCCCCCCTCCAATTTTCCGCGCTGCTTGCGCAACTCATAGACTCGCTGGGCCAGTTGCGGTTTGCCAGCCCCCGTCGGCCCTGTAATCAGGATGGGCGCATCGGAACGAATGGAGACCTGCTCCAACTGCTTGATCATCTGGTTGAAGGCGAGGTTGTTGGTCTCAATGCCACCTTTCAGATAGGTGGTGCCCTCCTGGTGTTCCCGCTGGAAGCGCGAGGCGATCTGGTCGTATTTGGATAGATCCAAATCGATGATTTGGTACTCACCTGGCAGGTTGCTGTGCTTTCGTGCCGGGGATGTTTGCAGCAGGCACCCGGGGAAATATCCGGCCTCCGTTAGCAGGTAGAGGCAGATCTGGGCCACATGGGTACCGGTAGTGATATGCACCAGGTATTGCTCCTGATCCGGCTTGAATACGTAACCGCGGGCAAAATCCAGCAGGTTGCTATAGACGCTTTCAAAGTCTCAGGGATCGCCGAAGTTGACTCGGTGATGAACTACTTCTGTCTCTGGAGAGATTTGCGCAATGTCCTTTGTGACCTGGTCGGCCAGGCCTTTTGAGTGGTTGTCGAACAGGAGTTCCAGCCGATCGATAAGCAGATCATCGTGCTGACACATGGAAATATTGGGCCGCCATTTGTCCCAGCGTTTGTCGCCTTTGCCGCGCCGGTCTTTAGTGGTACCGAGAATACTAATAGCTACTGTTTTCATGCTATCTAAAATATTAAATAGCTATCTAAAATATTAAATAGCTATCAAAAAAGATAGATAAGTTAATGCTTTGTAACTCGTTAAAGCCAGCTGAAAGCTCTGGGTGAAATTAAATTTCATTTAAAAACAATAGGTTAGGGAAAACCCAATAACTTTTACAAAAGTTGGCACCCTATTCGCTATATCAATAGCAAACGAAACGCATGAATTGATAACGCGGTTTTGCAAGATTTCAAAAGGAGCGAGAGATGAAACCATTGCCGTATGAAGTGATGCAGGAAGGCGGTGTCCCCATCAAGTCCTGGACTCTGGGTGTGCCATTTGAAGAAGAGGCCAGGGCGCAGCTCAGAAATATTTCGCAGATGCCATTTATCCACAAATGGGTGGCGGCAATGCCCGATGTACATCTCGGCAAAGGCGCCACTATTGGTAGTGTTGTACCTACCTTGGGTGCGGTGATCCCCGCTGCTGTGGGTGTGGATATCGGCTGCGGCATGATGGCGGTGCGCACCAGCCTTTCTGCGCCACAGTTGCCGGATAACCTGGCCGGGGTACGCAGTGCCATTGAGCGCGCAGTGCCCCACGGCCGTACTGGCGGCTTTCGTGGCAAGAGAAGGCGAGATAAGGGCGCCTGGGAGAATCCGCCGGATGATGCACTCGCTGGTTGGGCACCGTTGGCAGCGCAGTTTGAGCTGCTCAAAGAGAAGCATCCAGTTTTAAAAAACACTAACAATATTAATCACTTGGGAACGCTTGGTACCGGCAATCACTTTATTGAGATGTGCCTGGATGAGCAGGGTAGCGTGTGGCTGATGTTGCACAGCGGTTCCCGTGGTGTAGGTAATCGTATCGGCACCTATTTTATTGAGAAGGCTAAACGGGATATGGAGCTTTGGCATATCCATCTGCCGGATAGTGACTTGGCGTATTTCCCTGAAGGCACAGAGCATTTTGATGACTATGTGCAGGCGGTGGAATGGGCCCAGGAGTTTGCTTGCATCAATCGCGAGGTAATGATGGCGCGTACTATCGGTGCGGTGAAGCAGGCGCTGGGCACGGATTTCGAGGCGCGCATGGAGGCGGTGAACTGCCATCACAATTACGTTTCCCGCGAGCATCACTACGGCAGGGATGTACTGGTGACGCGCAAGGGGGCTGTAAGAGCGCGTGTTGATGAAATGGGCATTATTCCCGGAAGTATGGGGGCCAAATCTTTTATTGTGCGGGGGCTTGGGAATGAGGAAAGCTTCTGCAGTTGTAGCCATGGTGCCGGGCGGGTGATGTCGCGCACCAAGGCAAAAAAACAGGTCTCCCTGGAGGAGCACCGCGCGGCAACTGCCGATGTGGAGTGCCGTAAAGACGAGGGTGTGATCGACGAAACCCCATCGGCCTACAAACCTATTGAAAAGGTTATGGCAGCACAGAAAGACCTGGTGGAAATCGTTTACACCCTCAAACAGGTGGTCTGCGTCAAAGGGTGACTCAGAGCCGGTACGGGATTAGGCCGCCTGAAGGAAAGACCGGGAATGTTAAAGGGATGCCGGAAGATGGAATCACAGGAGTCCATTCTCCGCAAACAAGTTTGAGTGTTTTTGTTCCAGTCAGCGGAGCCGGTTTTGTATACCGGCCTGGCACCACCGCCGCTGGCCGCAGGTGTGCCCACTGTGTCGCTCACTTGGTAGTGCAACCGTTTTATCGGTTAGTTACAGGTTCAATTCCTCTCAAAGTCACGTCGCCTGGAAAGCGACCTTAGGGAAAGGCGGGAGCCTGGGGTTCGAATCCCCGCAAAGAAGCCTTCTTTGTTGAAATCTATCCGGGGCCTGCTGTGCCTTCTGGTTTTGGTTGTTGGTATACACCGACTGCCAAACTCAAAGGTATGCCGGTGACAGTATCGACTCTCGTGGATTTGCTTCGTGTGAGCAGGTTACAAGTTTTTTACTAAAAAGGGGGAAGGAAAGAATGCACTGCGCTCGGGACCGTATGAGGCATGGATGCCGATTACGAGCCTACAGGGATGTATTCACAGCGCGTCGCGAGTGCAGTGTATTCTTTCCTTCTGAGTCAGTAGTACCTAATTTGTTTTGATCAGGGATAGTGGCTGTGTTGCCCAAGATGGGCAGAAGGAAAATGGTTTAAAACCGCTGTATTCTACTTCCACGTTGTACAAGCGTAGGACTACCCTGTAACCGGGTGGGCTCCACCCAAAAGGAATAAAAAAGATAAGAGATCGGAAAAATGAAATCTCTCTTTAAAATATGGAAAATTGTGGATGTGGCAGATAACGAGCGTGCGCTTTTGTTTCGCCGCAGTCGTTTTGAAAGGGTATTACCTCCGGGACGTCACCGTATCTGGCGGCTTTCCGGTGATGTGCGGGTGGAGACCTATGATATTACCGAAGTGGTTTTTGATGCGATCAAGGCAAAATTTTTGCTGAATACTTACGGTGAAATACTAGGTGAATATTTGCAGTCCTACGAGCTGTCTGATCAGCAGGTAGGCCTTTTCTATCGGGACGGCCACCTGGTGGATATCCTTCCTCCCGGTACTTATCGTGCGGTGTGGAAAGGTGGTGAAACCGTGCGTGTAGGTATTGTGGATATCTCAAAGGAATATACGATTGATGAGAATATATTGGGCCTGCTTGGTCGTGGGGTGAAGATCGGGCAGATGCGTATCGCCGCCCAGGCGGTTAGCTATAACAAAATTCCCGATGAACATGTGGGCCTTTTGGTTGTAAACGGCAAATTGGAACAGACTCTACAGCCGGGTCGTTATGGCTTCTGGAAATATAATCGTTCTATTACAGTGAAACTGATAGATATGCGCCTGCAAACTATTGATGTGAGTGGCCAGGAAATTCTTACCAAGGATCGGGTTAGCTTGCGCATTAACCTGAGAGGCACTATCAAGATTACTGATCCACAGCGAGTAGCGTTAAAATTCGGCGACTACAAAAGTTTTATTTACCGGGGGTTACAACTACACCTACGCGAAGCGGTGGGCACCCAGACACTCGATAGCTTGTTGGCGGATAAAGATCGTCTGAATATTGTTATTGCGACTGGTATTCGTAAGAAATTGGCGGAATATGGTATCGAGGTTATCAGCGTAGAAGTGAAAGATATTATTTTACCCGGTAATATGAAGATGATTCTTAGTCAGATAGTGGAAGCGCAAAAAGAATCTGAAGCGAATTTAATAAAGCGCCATGAAGAGCCCCAGGCTGTGCGCTCCCAGCATAACACTGCCGAGATGATGGATCACAATCCTGTGTTACTGCAGTTAAAAGAACTGGAATCGCTGGGAAAAATCGATACACGCATCGATAAAAATTCAGTATCTGGCGGTCCTGAGGGCGTGCCTACCGATCAGGTGAAACTGCGACCAACTGCTTGACTAGAGAGTAAAAACATCAAGATTATTTAGCGGTATTAAAGAAACTAATTAGTGATTGAGATAGATGTTACCCAGATTCTTCTGGGCAAGTTATATAGGAAAATTTATCCTGGATGCCTTTGATATCTTCTCTGCAGGCTGGTTCGATAACAGCGTTAAGCAATTTATATAAATAAATTTTACAGCGCTGGGCGCAGAGATAGAGGCTGTCTTCAAGCCACTAAAAGAGACACTCGCACAACCAAAACAACCTTTGGCGGTGAAGTTGGCGAGTGTGATTCTATCGGTTGCGATCAGGCTGCCGGACGATGCCCCAGCTTACGCTGGGGAAATCCTCTAAGCTGTCCGGTCGGCTGTAATGATGGATATGAGACTAATAAAATGAAGCGTATGTTTACTGTTAATCAGTAAACATACACGGCGCCGGGATACAGCATATCATTATTGCTCTGGTCACCATTAATACCTTTGGCATTACTGCCCTCTCGAGGTGCCCCTATGGCAAGGGTATTGCTGTCATCGCTGAGGCTGACAGATGAGCCGAAAGAATCGTTTTTACCGGTATTGCTGGCCTTAATATAGGCCTGCTGAGCCCAGGTGGTATCGGCGCGGGCAAACATATACACAGCGCCGGAAAGCCGTTCATAGTTATTGCTCTGGTCGCCATCAATGCCTGTGGCATTACTCTCCTCTAAATTTGCCCCTATGGCGAGGGTATTGCCGTCACCGCTGAGGCTGATGGATTTACCGAAGCGATCCGATTCTTCGGTATTGCTGGCCTTGATATAGGCCTGCTGGGCCCAGATGGTATTGCCGCGGGCGAACACATACACGGCGCCAGATTTAATAGCATCATTATTGCTCTGGTCGCCATTGATGCCTATGGCATTACTGTCCTCGTAATATGCCCCCACGGCGAGGCTATCGCCGTCACCGCTGAGGCTGACAGAATAGCCGAATTCATCCCCTCCACCGGTATTGCTGGCCTTGATATAGGCCTGCTGGGCCCAGATGGTATCGGCGCGGGCGAACACATACACGGCGCCAGATTCAATAGCATCATTATTGCTCTGGTTTCCATCGATGCCTGTGGCATTACTGTCCTCCCAATATGCCCCCACGGCGAGAGTGTTGCCGTCACCGCTGAGGCTGACAGAATAGCCGAATTCATCCTCCCCACCGGTATTGCTGGCCTTGATATAAGCCTGCTGCGCCCAGGTGGTATCGGCGCGGGCGAACACATACACGGCGCCAGATTCAATAGCATCATTATTGCTCTGGTCGCCATTGATGCCTGTGGCATTACTGCTTTCTTTAGATGCCCCCACCGCGAGGGTATTGCCGTCATTGCTGAGGCTGACAGAATAGCCGAAGTAATCCTCTCCACCGGTATTGCTGGCCTTGATATAGGCCTGCTGAGCCCAAGTGGTATCGGTGCGGGCGAACACATACACGGCGCCAGAGTTCACCGCGCCGTTATTGCTCTGGTCGCCATCAATGCCTGTGGCATTACTCTTCTCTAAAACTGCCCCAACCGCGAGGGTATTGCCGTCACCGCTGAGGCTGACAGAAAAGCCGAAGTAATCCCCTCCACCGGTATTGCTGGCCTTGATATAGGCCTGCTGAGCCCAAGTGGTATCGGTGCGGGCGAACACATACACGGCGCCAGAGTTCACCGCGTCGTTATTG
This sequence comes from Microbulbifer epialgicus, assembly GCF_041447265.1. NCBI lineage: Bacteria > Pseudomonadati > Pseudomonadota > Gammaproteobacteria > Cellvibrionales > Microbulbiferaceae > Microbulbifer > Microbulbifer epialgicus. Next base: position 36,659 of record NZ_JBGMEK010000002.1, on the reverse strand, counting down.
CTCTGGTCGCCATCAATACCTGTGGCATTACTGCTCTCGTTAGGCGCCCCTATGGCAAGGGTACTGCCGTCACCACTGAGACTGATGGATGTACCGAATTGATCCAATCTATCGGTATTACTGGCCTTGAAATAGCCGATGCTGTCAACGAGCGTACCGTCAACCGGGAGAATTTTGGAATCTGAACATCCTTCCGAATTACAGGCCTGTAATAAGTATTGGGCGTTGATTCTGGCATAGAGTGGCACTTCCAGGGCATAGCTCTCGGAACCTTGGGGGATATCCTCTCCGACTTGGCTAAACCCGGAAATACCGTCTGGATTTTCCTGAAGCCGGTAGTATTCGGCTCCCTCGACAGCATCCCAGTTAAACCGGAAGAGTTTGATCGCTTCCAGGCTCAAGCTGAAATTCTGCGGCTGGTCTGGTGCGGCAGGAGGCTCTGGCTCTGGCTCTGGCTCTGGCTCTGGCTCTGGCTCTGGATCTGGATCTGGGTCTGGATCTGGGTCTGGATCTGGTTGGGTTGGTGCGGCTGGAGGTTCTTCAGTACCAGAACTGCCCGAACTGCCGCCGCCACAGGCGGTAAGCAGGGACAAAAGAAGCACGAAGGCAGAGACTGTTAGGTTTTTCATGTTGCTATTTGGATTAGTAAATTCCATTTAAATAAGAGCTGCACATTCCTGTACAAAGTGAGGTCTAGATTGTGCCAAAAGGTGAGGTTTAAACCAAATAATATGTGGAGCAGTCACTCCTATAAATGTCTGCGGAGCGATAGTGTTTAATAATTTCCTGGAAAAATTCTGTTTTTTTACTGGATTACATTTTTCCTAACTTTTGTGGGTACTCGGGGTTACGGCAGGCTGTGGATGAAGTGCTGGGTTACTCACAACAAAAATACTCGTTGGGATAATCCCGAAAGTAAAGATACGTGGTGATAAGCACTAGTATGGGAGTAAACCAACCGTACCAGTTTCTATGGATTGAAGTTGACCATTTATTTATCCAGAATGCTGACACTATTGCGCTTGCCTTTGGTAGGCGCCATCAAAACAGTTGGCTGCGGGGATACCTTTACCGCTTTCACTATGTATCCTGGATTTTACCGGAGGAGAGCGGTTTCTCGGTCGTTCGCCTGCGCCTGATAATACTGGTATATGGAATATGGTTGGTGGCGGGGAATATCCGGGGAGGGCACCTATTCTAAGAGTGCAAACCGCTGCCGGCGCCGAATCGCATTTTTGCCACTTAGACTATTGTTCTACTTGCCCTTGCTTTTAATGCTGCCAGCCCTGGGGCTGCGGTACCCACTGTATTGTTTTGTGGCGCTTTTGCTTTTGGAAATGTGATTGATCTGCGGTCCAGGCGGTGCAGCTTACAGAAAAACTTCTCTCTCCGAGGCGGTGGATATGGCTTCGGAAATGAATATTGCCGTTTTTAATATGGGTATTACTACTGGGTCAGAAGGGAAGAATACACTGCACTTGCGACGCGCTGTGAATACATCCCCGTAAGCTCGTAATCGGCATCCATGCCTCATACAGTCCCGAGCGCAGTGTATTCTTTTCTAGTACATTTGCTTCGACCCTTTTATCCACAAAATTTAATCGCCGCGACCATACTTATTTTTAGGTCAGTTTGATCAGCTTTAAATACGTACGGGTTGCTGTGTCAGGGTCATTTACCCTTGGCGGCAGCCCGGTACTATCAATACAGGTTAATTGGAAAACCCGATGAAGCAGATTCCAATGTTGGGAGTCGGTACCGCACGGCTGGAAGGTAAACAGGTTGTCCAGTCGGTGCGGATCGCATTTGAGCTGGGATTTAGACACATTGATACCGCGCAGATATACGGCAATGAGGCGGATGTGGGCAAGGCCGTTGCCGGGAGCGGCCTAGAGCGTAGGGAAATATTTTTGACCACCAAGGTGTGGCTGGAAAACCTGGGACGAGCGCGTTTCCTTCCCAGTGTGCGGGAGAGCCTGCAAAAGCTGCGCACAGAGTATGTGGACCTGCTGCTGATTCACTGGCCCGCCGGTGAGGATGGCACACCGATGGTTGAGTATCTGGAGCAGTTGTCTGCAGCCAAACAGGCTGGTTTGGCGAGAGCGATTGGTGTCTCTAATTTTACCAATGCCCAGCTGGACCAAGCAGTGGCGCAGCTGGGGGCTGGGCAGATTGCCACTAACCAAGTGGAGGTGCACCCCTACCTGCAGAACGATGTGGTTGTGGATCATTGCCAAAGCCTTGGCATTCCAGTGACCGGTTATATGCCGCTGGCTAAAGGCAAGGTGGTGGAAGATAAGGTGCTGGGCCAGATTGCACAAAAACACCGGGCCAGCATTGCTGAAGTGGTGATTGCCTGGAGCCTGGCGCGCGGGATTATCACCATTCCATCATCCACCAAGCGTGCCCATCTGCAGAGTAATCTCGCTGCCGCTTCGCTGCGGCTCACTTCCGATGACGTCCAGCAGATCAAGGCACTGGAGCGTGGCGAGCACCTGATAAACCCCAGTTATGCCCCGGCCTGGGACCTTTAAATCCTTATACCAGACCCGCGTTGCCTGAACGTATGGGTTGGAGGAAAGTGCCCGGCCGAGCTATACCGCATCGCGCCAGACCAGCTCGCGCTCGCGCGCGTACTGGGGCACAAAGCTGAACTGCACCTCTGTGCCGCCCTCTTCACGCCGACAGATATGCAGCTTGCCGTTCAGGTTGCTGGCGCGCTCCTGCATGATGGACATGCCGAAATGATTGCGTTTTTCCGGTGAGCTGCTGATGCCGATACCGTTGTCGCGGATATGGACGCTGACGGAGTGGTTGTCGGTTTGGGTCATACCGATTTGCACCATGTCTCCCTGTGAGTGGTAAACTGCGTTTTGCGAGGCCTCGCGTACCAACTGCAACAGGTGAATCTCCTCGTGGGGGCTGAGGGGAACCTCGTCCAACTGGTAGTCCAGCAGGATTGTGATCTGCGGGTGCTGCTCGCGGTAGGCGAGGATTGACTGCTCAAGGATATTGCGCAGACCGCCGGGGCCTATTTGTAGGCGGAAGGTGGTGAGCAGCTCGCGCAGCTGCCGGTAGGAGGAGTCCAGGCCCTCCTTCAACTCGGTGATAATTTCCTTGACTTTGGTTTTGTCCACCTGCTCGCTGCGGTTGGTCCGGTTCAGGCGGGTGACCTGGATTTTCAGGTAGGAGAGGGACTGGGCCAGGGAGTCGTGAAGCTCCCGCGCGATAATCGCGCGTTCATCCAGCAGGGCCACACGGCGCTCCTGTGCCTCGCGCTCATTGATGGCAATGGCCGCAGTGACACTGTCGGCAAAGGTGGCCAGGCGCTGTTGTTGTTCGTCGTTTAGGCTTTCACCTCGGGGTAGGGTGCAGGTGAGTACGCCGTAATTGCGCTTATCCACTTCCAGTGGGAATCGGTACACACGCTGCTGTTCTTCATCAGAGGGCCCGCAGGTACTCACACAGGTGCGGCACTCGCTGCTGTGGCACAGGGCATTGCCAAGGCCTTGCACCAGGTGCTCGTATGGGAGCTCACCCTCTGGAGTCATCAGGCAAAGGTCCAGATTGCTGATATCGGCAACATTGGCGAACTCACCGAGCCACTGACCCAGTTCGGCCCCGGTTAAAGGCCCCTCACTGATACGTCGCGCCAGGCGGTATTGAAAGTCCAGCGCTTTGTGGCTCTTCTGTAACTGGGCGGTTTTCAGTTCCACGCGGTGGGCCAGGTCCCGGTGAGTCGCGTGGATCTCGTCACTCATGTAATTAATAGTGCGTGCCAGGACTCCCAGTTCATCGTCGCTGTCGATCTCCAGGCGGTTTTGTTTAAAGTTACCCTGGGCGATGCTCAGTGAGCGGTTGGTGAGTTGCTTGAGGGGCTGCTCCACAGAGCGGTGCAAGATATATAGCGACAGGTACACCAACACTACTATGGCGAACAGCGAGCCCAGCTGTACTAGGCGCAGCAGGCTGATTTTTTCTTCAGCGATGGTTTGGTAGTCGAATACCAGAGTGTCCACGTCGTAAATAAAGGGTTCCAGGCGGGTGGCCAGTTGCAGCGAATCCATGGAGGAGCGGCCAGAGGTAATGGATTCCAGCAGAGGGCGGATTTCCTCCTCCCAGCTGTCCATCACTTTGCGATAATTGTGCGCGGCACGCAGATTGTCGCTGGCACTGAAGTCCGAAATACTGAGCACCCGCTGCAGGCGCTCGGTAACCTCGTTCTCAAGCGCCCTGGTGGCTGCAATATCGCCGGAGGGCGCGGTGGCCGAAAGACGGTAACTCATGGCGCGCAGGGAGCCAGCCAGATTCACTGCAGCGGCATCGTTTTCGGCAGCGTCAGAGATTACGTAGGAGGCGACCATGGAACTGAGGGCCACGAGCACAGTGAGCAGCATCAGGATACCGATGCGGTAGACGATGGACTGTCGGATTCGGTTCAGCATATCTGGTTCACTTCCCCTGCGGGCGGCTGCGGGTGGCATGCCCGTATTGTGCCGCCGATTGGCGCTCAAATTTGGGAGTACCACCAAAGAACGCTAGTTTTGCACAAAATTCAACCTGCTGCTCGTCTTTTGAGTGGAGGCCCAGCCACTCCGGGGCTTTCACGCAATTCTCGCCATAGGCTGCCCCTTTTTTCCTACCCATTCAGGGGTAGTTCGACGCTTTTCTACCCCTTTTTGGTCAGGTGATCCCCACAAGACACACTTTTATATTCCCGCAAAACCGATGCTTTAACCGCATGCCGATGCCCTGGAGTACCGCATGAGCCATTTCCTGGACCGACTGAAATACCTGAAGAAACAAAAGGAACCTTTCTCCAAAGGACACGGAGAGAAGACCAACGACGACCGGAGCTGGGAAGATGGCTACCGCCGCCGCTGGCAGTTCGACAAGATTGTACGCTCCACCCACGGGGTGAACTGCACCGGCTCCTGTAGCTGGAAGATCTATGTTAAAGACGGGCTGGTCACCTGGGAGACCCAGCAGACCGACTATCCGCGCACCCGCCCGGATCTGCCCAACCATGAACCCCGCGGCTGTCCGCGTGGTGCCAGTTATTCCTGGTACATGTACTCGGCGAACCGCCTCAAGTACCCGAAGATCCGCAAACGCCTGGTAAAACTGTGGCGCGAGGCCAAGCTTCAGCACAGTGATCCGGTGGAGGCCTGGGCGAGCATTGTAGAGGACCCAGCCAAGGCGAAATCCTACAAAGAGCGTCGTGGTATGGGCGGCTTTGTACGTATCAAGTGGGACGAAGCCAATGAGCTGATCGCCGCCGCTAACGTCTATACCGCCAAGAAGTACGGCCCCGACCGGGTCTCCGGCTTCTCGCCAATCCCCGCCATGTCCATGGTGTCCTACGCTGCTGGCGCACGCTACCTCTCCTTGATTGGTGGTAACTGCCTGAGCTTCTATGACTGGTACTGCGACCTGCCGCCCGCCTCACCGCAGATCTGGGGCGAGCAGACCGACGTGCCCGAGTCCGCCGACTGGTACAACTCCAACTACCTGATCGTGTGGGGCTCCAATGTGCCGCAGACCCGTACCCCGGATGCCCACTTCCTCAGCGAAGTGCGCTACAAGGGTGCCAAGACCTGTGTGATTACCTCTGACTATTCGGAGTGTTCCAAGTTTGGCGATACCTGGCTGGCTCCACGTCAGGGTACCGATGCGGCCCTGGCCATGGCCTTCGGCCACGTGATCCTGAAGGAATTCCACGTTGAGAAACCCAGCGCCTACTTCACCGAATATGTGCGCACCACCACCGATATGCCGATGCTGGTGACCCTGGAAGAGCGCGATGGCAAGCTGGTACAGGGCCGCTTCCTGCGCGCCTCTGACTTAGCCGATAACCTCGGCCAGGATAACAATCCCGAGTGGAAGACTATCGCCATTAACCACGATGGCCAGCTGGTTTCCCCGCAGGGTTCCGTGGGTTATCGCTGGGGCGAACAGGGCAAGTGGAATATCGAGCAGCGCGATGGCCGCAACGGCGAAGAGGTGGAGCTGAAGCTGAGCCTTAAAGACTGCGCCGATGAGATTGCACAGGTAGCCTTCCCCTATTTTGGTGGCCAGAGTCACGAACACGACTACTTCCAGCACACCGATCACAGTGAAGTGATCGACTACAAGGTGCCGGTGAAATTCGTGCAAAACAAAGACGGCGAGATTCTCAAGGTAGCCAGCGTCTATGACCTGACTCTGGCCAACTACGGTGTTGAGCACGGCCTTAATGACCCCAACTGTGCGCAAAGCTACGACGAAGACAAGCCGTATACCCCTGCTTGGCAGGAAAAGGTCACCGGTTGTCGCCCGGAAAATGTGATTCAGGTGGCGCGCGAGTTCGCCAACACCGCCGACAAGACCCGCGGACGTTCCATGGTGATTGTGGGCGCTGCGCTCAACCACTGGTATCACATGGACATGAACTACCGCGGCCTCATCAACATGCTGATGATGTGCGGCTGTATTGGCCAAAGTGGCGGTGGCTGGGCTCACTACGTGGGTCAGGAGAAGCTGCGCCCGCAGACCGGCTGGACCCCGCTTGCCTTTGCACTCGATTGGCAGCGTCCACCGCGCCATATGAACGGCACCTCCTTCTTCTATAACCACGCCAACCAGTGGCGTTACGAGAAGCTGGAGATGGACGAAGTGGTGTCGCCACTGGCCGACAAGAGCAAGTGGCAGGCTTCCATTATCGACTACAACAGCCGCGCCGAGCGCATGGGCTGGTTGCCGTCCGCACCTCAGTTGGGAATGAACCCGCTGCAGCTGACCAAAGATGCTGCCGCCGCAGGTATGTCTACCAAAGACTACACCGTGCAGCAGCTCAAGCGCGGCGCCCTCAAATTCGCCAACCAGGACCCGGATAACCCGCAGAACTACCCGCGCAATATGTTTATCTGGCGCTCCAACCTGCTCGGTTCCTCTGGTAAGGGCCATGAGTACATGCTGCGCCACCTGCTCGGCACCAAACACGGTCTGATGGGTAAGGATCTGGGTGAGGCCGGCGGCAAGAAGCCGGAAGATGTAGCCTGGCACGACGCGCCCAGCGAGGGCAAAGTAGATCTGCTGGTGACATTGGACTTCCGTATGTCCACCACCTGTCTCTACTCCGACATAGTGCTGCCGACCGCTACCTGGTATGAGAAAGACGACCTCAACACCTCCGATATGCACCCCTTTATCCACCCGCTCACCAAGGCAGTGGACCCGGCCTGGGAAGCGCGCAGCGACTGGGAAATCTTCAAAGGTGTAGCAAAGAAATTCTCCGAGCTGACCGACGGGCACCTTGGCGTGGAAAAAGATCTGGTGACCCTGCCGATCCATCACGATACCCCGGGAGAGATTGCCCAGCCATTTGGCGTGAATGCTTGGTGGAAAGGCGAGTGCGACCTGATCCCCGGTGTTACTGCGCCGAGCATGATCGAAGTGGAGCGCGATTATCCCAACACCTACAACCGCTTTACCTCCATAGGTCCGCTGCTGGAAAAACTCGGCAACGGCGGCAAGGGCATCAGCTGGAACACTGATGATGAAGTGGACTTCCTCAAGAAGCTCAACCGCACCTGGACCGAAGATTCCGCACGCGATGGCCGCGCACGTATCGACAGCGCGGTGGATGCCGCAGAGATGATCCTGTCACTGGCACCGGAAACCAACGGCCAGGTGGCAGTGAAGGCATGGGAAGCGCTGGGCAAGGCTACTGGACGGGATCACACCCATCTGGCCAAGCCTAAAGAAGACGAGAAGATTCGTTTTAACGACATCGTTGCGCAGCCGCGCAAGATCATCTCTTCACCCACCTGGTCTGGCCTGGAAGATGAGCATGTGAGCTACAACGCCGGTTACACCAATGTGCATGAGTTGATCCCCTGGCGTACCGTGACCGGCCGTCAGCAGTTCTATCAGGATCACGAGTGGATGCGTGATTTCGGCGAAAACCTGTGTGTGTACAAGCCGCCGATCAACCTGAAAACCGTACAGCCGGTACTCAACCAGAAATCCAATGGTAACAAGGAGATCCTGCTGAACTGGATCACTCCGCACCAGAAGTGGGGTATTCACAGCACCTACTCCGACAACCTGCTGATGCTCACCCTGTCCCGCGGTGGCCCCATTGTGTGGATGAGTGAGAACGACGCCAAGTTGGCGGGCATCGAGGACAACGACTGGATTGAGATTTTCAACGTCAACGGCGCCATTGCTGCCCGCGCAGTGGTATCCCAACGGGTGCCCGACGGCATGGCCATGATGTATCACGCCCAGGAGCGCATCGTGAATACGCCGGGCGCGGAAACTACCGGCACTCGTGGCGGTATTCACAACTCAGTGACCCGTGCGGTGATGAAGCCAACCCATATGATCGGTGGCTACGCGCAGCAGTCCTACGGCTTTAACTACTACGGAACCGTGGGCTGTAACCGCGACGAGTTCGTGGTGGTAAGAAAAATGAACAAGGTTGACTGGCTGGACGGCGAAGATGTTAAAGCGCCGGCACGTGAGGAGGTGTAGCAATGAAAGTTAGAGCCCAGATAGGTATGGTGCTGAACCTCGATAAATGTATCGGCTGTCACACCTGCTCAGTGACCTGTAAAAATGTGTGGACCTCCCGTGAGGGGGTCGAATATGCCTGGTTCAACAACGTCGAGACCAAACCCGGCGTTGGCTATCCCAAAGAGTGGGAGAATCAGGATAAGTGGAACGGCGGCTGGATACGCAAGAACAACGGCAAACTGCAGCCGAAGATCGGCAGCCGCCACCGCGTGCTGGCAAATATTTTCGGCAACCCGGATATGCCGGAGATTGACGACTACTACGAACCGTTTGACTTCGACTACCAGACCCTGCACAAGGCGCCGGATCAGAAGCACCAGCCGGTGGCCCGCCCGCGCTCACTGATCAGTGGCGAGCGCATGGAGAAGATCGAATGGGGCCCCAACTGGGAGGAAATCCTCGGCACTGAATTTGAAAAGCGCAAGAAGGATAAGAACTTCGAGCAGGTGCAGGCCGACATCTACGGTGAATTTGAAAACACCTTTATGATGTACCTGCCTCGCTTGTGCGAGCACTGCCTCAACCCCGCCTGTGTGGCCTCTTGTCCCAGCGGCGCTATCTATAAGCGCGAGGAAGACGGCATCGTCCTGATCGACCAGGACAAGTGCCGCGGTTGGCGCATGTGTGTGTCCGCCTGCCCCTACAAGAAGATTTATTACAACTGGAAAACCGGTAAATCTGAAAAATGTATCTTCTGCTACCCACGTATCGAGGCGGGCCAGCCCACTGTCTGCTCCGAGACCTGTGTAGGCCGTATCCGCTACCTCGGTGTGTTGCTGTACGACGCAGACCGCATTGAGGAAGCGGCAGCGATAGAGGATGAAAAAGCCCTTTACCAGGCCCAGTGCGATATCTTCCTCGACCCCAGCGACCCCAAGGTGCAGGAGGCCGCGCGCGCCGAAGGTATTCCGGAAGCCTGGCTTGAAGCTGCGCAGAAATCCCCGGTTTACAAGATGGCCATCGACTGGCAGATCGCCCTGCCGCTGCACCCTGAGTACCGCACCCTGCCCATGGTTTGGTATGTGCCGCCGCTGTCACCGATACAGAACGCGGTACAAGCTGGCCAAGTGGAAACCGTTACCGTAGGCCGTGGCGCTGAGATTCCGGATCTCTCCACTCTGCGCATTCCCCTCAAGTACCTGGCCAATATGCTGACCGCTGGTGATGAGAAACCGGTGGCCCGTGCCCTGGAACGCATGATCGTGATGCGCGCTTATATGCGCGGTATCCATGTAGATGGGGTACAAGAGCGCGAATTGCTGGAAGAGACGGGACTGACCGTGGCCCAGGTGGAAGAGATGTACCGCTATATGGCTCTGGCCAACTATGAGGATCGCTTCGTAGTGCCCTCCAGCCACAAGGCCTATGCAGAGAACGCCTACGACATGAAATCCTCCTGCGGCTTTAGCTTTGGCAATGGTTGCGGCACCGGCAACGACAGCACCAATATCTTCGGTGGCAAGCAGCACGCGGTGCGCGAAGTAATCCCGGCCAAAGTCATCGACTGAGGCCGAGGGGAGAAAACTGATGAAAGTGTTAAATCTGATTGCCCGCCTACTGGATTACCCGTCCGATGAGCTGGTAGCCAATCTGGATCAGCTGACCAACTGGGTGGCGGAATCTGACGACCTGGATGCGTCCTTGCGCGACCTGCTGTTGCTGTTCATTTCCCACTACGAGCGTATGGACGCGCTCGATTGGCAGAGTGAATACGACGGCCTGTTTGAGCGGGGGCGTGCTGTGTCCCTGCATATTTTCGAGCATGTGCACGGTGAATCCCGCGATCGCGGCCAGGCCATGGTCGATCTGATGGCCCGCTACCGCAGTGCCGGACTGGAACTGAGTGAGCGGGAACTACCGGACTACTTGCCCACCTACCTGGAGTTTTGCGCTACCCAAGGCGAGGAAGCCTATGGCTGGGTGCACGATATCACTCATGTGATCGCACTGCTGAGTGCGCGCTTATCCAAGCGAGAGAGCCCCTATCACCTGTTAATGGATGCGCTCTTGCAGATGGCCGGGGTTTTTGTAGACCTGGCCGCGCTCAAGGAGGAGGTTGCCAATGAAGAGCGCGACGATACCCCCGAAGCGCTGGACAAAATCTGGGAGGAGGAAGTGGTGAGTTTTACCGGTACCAACCAGTGCGACCAGTCAAACTCGCGGCCCAGTACAGCGCAGTTGCGCGACAGCCAGCCCCTCACCTGGGCTGATGCCGCGCAGAATTCCGCCCAGCCTGCACTACAGGAGTAACAAGATGAACTATCTGAATACGCTGCTCTTTGCCATCTATCCGTTCGTCGCCCTCACGGTATTTTTGGTGGGTAGCCTGATCCGCTATGACCGCGACCAATACACTTGGCGCACCGGTTCCAGCCAGCTATTGGAGCGCAAGCAACTGCGTATTGGCAGTTACCTGTTCCATATCGGCGTAATCGCCATCCTGGCGGGCCACTTTGTCGGCCTGCTGACTCCCAAGGCGGTGTGGCATTTCCTCGGCATTGAAGCTTCCACCAAGCAGATGATGGCTATGGGTGTCGGTGGTTTCTTTGGGGTGATCTGCTTTATCGGTCTCACTATTCTGGTCAAGCGCCGCCTCACCAACCCGCGGGTGCGAGCCTCCAGCACCAAGATGGATGTGACCATATTGCTGATGCTCTACGCCCAATTAATCCTCGGATTGATCAGCATCCCGGTATCCTCAGGCCACATGGACGGTGCAGAGATGCTCAAGCTGATGGCCTGGGCCCAGTCCATCGTCACTTTCGATGGCAGCTCCGCCGCTGCGGCCATTGCTGACGTGAACATTATCTACAAGCTGCACATTCTGCTTGGCATGACACTGTTCCTGCTGTTCCCATTCAGCCGCCTGGTCCACGTGTGGAGTGTACCGGTGCAGTATTTCCGCCGTAATTACCAAGTGGTGCGCGCCAAAGCGGCACGCTAAGCCTGAAACCATTAACCTGGCCCGCTTAGCGGGCCCAGTGTGGAGTTGAGTCATGAGTGCATTACTGACCTCCGACGCCGCCGGGCGCGAGTTTGAACTGGCCGAAGCGGTAGCCGTTAATGGCAGGGAAATACCCGCAGATCTGATTTATCAGGAAATGCAGTACCAGCCGGCTAAATCGCCGCGCCAGGCTATCTACCGCGCCGCGCGGGCCCTGGTAATTGGTTGGCTGTTGCGTGAACGCGCCGCGGGGCGGGGCTTGTGTGCTGCGGATGAGGATCTGCACAGTGAGGCCTTCGACCGCGCAGTAGCAGACCTGCTCAAGGGAGAGTTGCAAGTGGGTGAACCGGAAGAAGCCGAGTGTCGCGCCTACTTCGAATCCCACCCGCATAAATTCCGCTCCGATCCCCTAGCTGAGGTGCGCCACATCCTGCTGCCGGCAGCACCGGACGACACTGCTGCCTGTGCCAAAGCCCGTACCGATGCTGAGACCCTGCTGGAGCAAATCCGTACTGATGCCAACCCGCTGCAGGTTTTTGCGCGCCTGGCCCAGTCCCATTCCGCCTGCTCTTCTGCTGAGGCTGGCGGTAGTCTCGGTCAAGTGGGACGCGGTGATACCGTGGCCTCCTTCGAGCGTGCGGTGTTTGCCCAGGAGGGTGCCGGCCTGGTGCCGGAACCAGTGGAGACCCCCTACGGTGTGCACCTGATTTATGTGGAACAGTGCGAGCCGGGCCGCCCGCTGGAGTACGAGTATGTTGCCGAGCGAATCCGGGATTATCTGCTGGAGAAGCGCCGCCGCCAAATGACCAGTGACTACCTGCAGAAAATGGTAGAGAGTGCACAGATCTCCGGTCTCGACCTGTCCCCCGAGGGGGCACATTGAGATGGCGGAAATTCGCCAGCTGTTTGCGCGCAACCGCGCTTGGGCTCTGGATCAGACAACACAAGATCCGGAATTTTTTGAGCGCTTGAGTCGTCTGCAGGTACCCAAGTACCTGTGGATTGGTTGCTCAGACTCCCGCGTGCCAGCCAACGAAATTGTGGGCATGGCGCCGGGAGAACTGTTCGTGCATCGCAACATTGCCAATGTGGTGGTGCATACGGATTTCAACTGTCTGTCGGTGCTACAGTACGCGGTGGAAGTGCTCAAGGTCGAACATGTAGTGGTTTGTGGCCACTATGGTTGCGGCGGTGTACAGGCAGCCATGGGCCACAGCGAGTGTGGCCTGGTGGATAACTGGCTGCGCCATATCAAGGATGTCTACGCCCGCCACCGGCAGGAGCTGGAATCCCTCGATACGGAATCGCGCGCGGCGCGCCTGTGCGAATTCAATGTGATGGCGCAAGTGCAAAACCTGGCCATGACCAAGATAGTGCAGCACGCCTGGGACAGGGGGCAGCGCCTCAGTCTGCACGGCTGGATCTACGATATTTGCGACGGCCTGATTCGCGACCTGGGTATGCGTATGGACGACCGCAGCCAGGTGCCGGAGATCTACCACGTCTCGCCCTAGATATCGCCACGGGAGCCACTATAGTCCCTCAGTGCTGTTGTCACCCCATATCTTTATCTTTCCACTCTTACCGATTTCCTGCCTCGGCGTAGCCTGAATTCCCCAAGGTTTTTTCTCCACCGTAAAGAAGTTTTCTATGGCGGTGTCGATACTGTGAATTAGCTCGAGTACATCACCAGTACCAATATCATACATTTCTAGAAGACGACGAAAATTAAAAATTCTTATCTCATCAGGGATGTTTTCAGCAAGCGCCACCCCTACATGCTAACGCATAGAATCCATTTTTATAAAATGCGCCTTACATTGCCGGACTACTGACATTGCTAAACAGCCGTAAGCAGTGAATGTACAGTAAGAAGTATGCGGAATTGGCTGACTGCCCTTAGGGTAACAAGATGCGATGCGCCCTTACGGATGATCACAAACTAGGAGGCATTGCATCAGCGCCAGAGGTCTTTCTCGGCGGGATTAGTAGTGCTTGCTACAGTATAGGACTTTGGTAAAAATGACTTAATGTATGTTTATAGGTAAGCTTGGCGAAAGGATAACTTGTCTCCTTAGGCTTGGAATTGTTCAGGGTTTCCCTAAATTTAAAACTGTAGTCCTAATCTTTTTTAAAAAAGCTCAGTTTTGACAAAGCTCTGCTGACTTTATAGGATGAAATTCTATTGAGGTGTTGCTCATTAACTGAGAAGTTGGAATTTTAAGAATCCTGTATGATTTATGGGCATATGAATAGTAGCTTCTGCAGTTTATATTTTAGAGTCCTTAATGGGGTTCGTTGAATTATTCAGTTTGTGGAAATTTTAAGTGAAAAATGAAAGTAAAGAGTTTGCCTATATTCTATTAGAGAAAATCGGGCGAGCGAAGCATGTAGTCGAAGTTGGAGCGTATAAACCAGAGCATTTAATTTGCTTGCCCTTGATTTTTGATACAAATTGCAGGGTTCAACTTATAGAACCCAACCCAAAGGGTATTAAGGAATTGCGGAAATATTTTTCGAATTTTTCTAATATAGAAATTTATGAGTGTGCAGTATCCGATACTAAAGAGAAATTAACATTAATTGTTCCAGATATTACGAAGAATAACCCTGATGCCGAAGCATCAGCCTTTTTAGGTCAGCAGGACAGTTCCCCCTACAGGTCTAGGGAAGCTCACGGTCAAGTTGAAAAGCTAACTCCAATCGTAGTTGCCGCAGAAACATGGGATAACTTTGACGATGGAACTATTGACGGATTGGTTGTTGACACTGAAGGATCTGAATGGACTGTCATCAAGCAGCTTAAGAGCCGCCCAAAAGTAATATGTATTGAAATGGAAGGCCCCTGTGGTTACAAAAATCCAAATTACAATAAAATTATTTCATGGATGAACGACAATGATTATGACTTATATAGAATTGAAAAGGTGCGCTGCCTAGAAGGGGAGGTCCCCACAGATTACATTTACATTAGGAATGACTTGAAATAGTTCGGGGGAAGTATCAAAAGTTTGACGCGGTTCGAGAGTGTAACTAATTCTGTGTTATAGCGCCTGCAAGTTGTCTACGAGGGTATATGATTCTGTGGAACTGCTCTTGTGTTAGCCAGCGAGTGACATGCCAAATTCGATTATAAATCGGTTCAATGCCAGCTTTCAGTTGCGGATTGATATAGCCCACTCTCTTCGAGGCGACCTGTATGGCCAAGTGCCAGAAATCTTTCTTGTCCATGAAATATTTTTCTGGACACCCACTAAAGAAAAAGCTTAAGACGCCATACCCATTGACACAATACAGAGACCACAATAAAAATACTGGATATTAAAACAGACAGATCTCTATCCCATGACCCAGCCACACGGCTGATAAATCTCTCTCAATATAGCAGCATACTATTACTGTGTCTCCCGCTGTGTGCGCACGGCGTTCCTTTGTGGAAAAGATACTCAATCTGGGAGGGGTGATCTTACCCAGAACTTCGCACTTATTCCTCCGTGACTCACAGAAAATCATTTCGCGCACGGCCTACCTTGAGAAAGATGTGCCACATACGATGTACTGGCGCACAAATCTTCCCCTGGTTTTCGACCTCCCAATCTATGGGTGTCCAAAATTGCTTATCCAAGATTGCTTAAGCACTTCCGATATTTAGCCTCAGATAAAAAATGATTCAAATTGGCATCAATTACCACACGTCTACAAATTAATGATTAAAACTGGCACCAAATACCACGCGCATAAAATTTTTCATCCCCCCGAACTGGCGGGAGAAGCGACTTATAGAAGCGGAGAGGGGAGGATTTGGAAAATAACGATCAATGTAGTTCTAGTGAACCCAATTTTTCGCTTCTCCAGCGATGATTAATGCAGATGCATTACCCGATAGGGCGGATACCCAGTGTATTCACACCCCTATCTGTTTTAACTATTGCAAATAGGAAATAATTAACATGAAAAAGATCCTTACCGCACTCACCCTGGCTATTGCCAGCACCGGCGTTGCTGCCGATAGCTGGTCACCGCAGGGTGCGATTGGCCTGGCCAATGTCGGCAATATAAAAGTATCTAAAGGTATAGACCTTAATTGTGCTCTATCCGGCAGCGCTACTGTAGATGCCGCAGGTAATGCCTCTGTGGGCAGCCTGTCACTGTCAACTGGTTTCCTTTGCTCCAATGTTGACTTTACCAATCTGCCATATACATTGGTAGGTAATGCAGGCAATACAGTCACCCTACAAGACGTGACCGTTACAGCCATTACAGGTAATTGTTTTGGTGATATTACCGGTAATTTTAACCAGGCTACCGGAGAAATTACTTTTAATGCAGCACAGCTTCCAGCTGTTGGCTCTGGTGCCGACTGCGAGATAACAGGTACTATCTCCACCAACCCTCAGGCTTCTTTTGTACCCTAATCGGCCCTAAAAAATCTGATATCCAAAGAGAGCAGCCAAAAGTTATCGGCTGCTCTGCTTTAGAACCTCCCCCTTATTCAAAAAATCACAGGCTGAATATTTTTAAGTATTAATTATTATCCAGAACCAAATCAATAGACACTACTTTAAATACATATAAACCATTCACTTACAAAATAACCAGACTATATTTTAGGCAACACAGTTTGACACTTTAAGCCCAGCCCTAAAATATTTGTTCCCTTCCGATATTTAGTCTCGCATCTAAAATTGATTATATCTGTCACCAAATACCACGCGTATTCAAATTTGTATCCCCCCAAACTGGCGGAAGAAACGTCTTGTAAAGTGGAGATAGGAAGATCTGGGAAATAAACATTAATACAGTTTTAGTGCCCCCAATTATTCGCTTCTCCAGCGATGATTAATGCAGATGCATTACCTGATAGAGGGTGGATACCCAGCGTATTCATCCCTTTATCTAATTTAACTATTACAAATAGGAAGTAATGACCATGAAAAAGATTCTTATTGCACTTACCCTGGTTATTGCCAGCATCGGTGCCGCTGCTGATACCTGGTCACCTCAGGCTACAATTGGCCTGGTAAATGTTGGAACTAGAAGTATAGAAGTATCTGGAGGTTTAACCTTTGCTTGTAACCTATCCGGCAGCGTTACTATAGATGCAGCAGGTAATGCCTCTGTGGGCAGCCTGTCACTGATAGAAGGTTTCGCTTGTCCAGCAATTTTTTTTAACAGTCTACCCTATACAATGGTAGGTAATACAGACAATACCGTTACCCTACAAGAAGTGAACATGTCAGGAGTTACTGGCCATTGCTTTGGTGATCTTACCGGTGATTTTAATCAGGCTACCGGAGAGCTTTCTTTTAATAATGCAGTACTTCCAAATGTTGGCACTGGTCTGGACTGCAAGATAAGTGGTACTATCTCCACCAATCCTCAGGTATCTTTTGTTCCCTAAGTGGCCCTAAAAAGTCTGATATCAAAAGTAGAGCAGCCAGAAATTACCGGCTGCTCTATTTGAGAGTCTCTCACTTATCCAAATGTCATAGGATGAATATCTTTAAATATTAATTTTTATCCGAAACTAAATCACTCATCCTCCGCTTTTAATACATCTACCACAACCTAACCCTTTCACTGCTAGAAATTGGCAATCCCAAGAATAAAACAAATATACATTCAGATATTTTTTATCAATAACTATTTATCGAGAGATTGCATAAACTTGCACTTTAGGCTCAGAGTTACTTTAGATCTTAAAGAGTAGATAATGCAGGAGGATCTCAGGAGTTTTAGGAGTAACGTCGAGAGTAAGTGTTATTGAGAGGTGTATAACCAGCCCCGCAAACCACTATCAACCGCCCGCTATGCGAATGCTTGATGGTTTACACAAATAGAAAGAAGAGTATTAAAAATTGGCAGTACTACCAAGGTGTTGTCAAACTGAAGCCCCAGTAAGGCACTATAGACCTATTAGTGCCTTACCAGGAATATGAAAATCAGAAACGCTTATTTAGACTAAATCCTATAATACGCGGGTCCAGGGTAAATACATTGGTCGTAAGTCCGGAATCATCACTATTAGTAAATGCGCCTGTGATAGGCGTATCATCAAAGATATTCTTCACATATAGCTGCATTTGCAATTCCGAAATAGGATGGGTCAGGGTCACTGATGCATTGAAGTTATCCCAAGCTTTTAAACGGTCATACTCGGTATTATATACCCGCGCGTAACTCTCTGACTGCCGATAGTAATCGGCACGTAAAGCTAACTCCCAATCTGCCAATGGAATAACATGCTCCACAGCAAGATTAAACGTTAAATTAGGGGAGTTCGGTAACTCATTACCGCCTAGATCTGCAGAAAAGCCACGTCCACCATTAGGCGCATCAGTTAGAGGATTATACTGACCGTCCTCATAGCCAAGGGATGCTAAATCCATCCATTGATTCCAATAAAAATTCGTCTCAATGTCATCTGAGTAGCTGCCATACTGTGATGAGCCTGCACAAAGAGCCCAAATAGGTAGTGGATTAGCGTTACCTACTAAAGTCAGAGCTTGTTCAACTATATCTACTGGAGCAATACAGTTAGAGGGCACCTGTAAGCTGGGACGTAACACAATCCAATCTTCATTCCCTTGGGTCCGATCCATAACATCTATAGATTCCTCCCCTTCTGCAATGCGGGTTTTCAGGTAGCCCACATTCATATTCACCCTGGTGTTTTCGGTCATTTGCCAGGCTAGCTCCAACTCCAGGCCCATACTTTCTGCATCAAAGTTTTCATTTAATGCGATACGGTCAACAATCTGGGAGACTTGGTAGTCGGTATAGTCATAATAGAAGGCGGTTGCATTTAAATTTAAGCGGCCATCCAGCAAAACATTCTTGGTACCAAATTCAAGGGAATTTACAAATTCCGGCTCAAAAGTGTTAGGCAATGGCTGGTACTGCACCCGCGCTGGATCAATCTCTGCTCGTGGTGGATTGGAGCCGCCCCCTTTATAACCGTGGGCAAAAGAAACGTAGAACATTGTATCATCGGTAAACGGGGTATCAGTACGCCAGTCCAGCACCGCCCGCCCGGTATACTCCTGCCAACCCTGGGAAAACTCCTCCCCTTCAGGGTATCCCATATGCGTATAGCCAC
Source organism: Microbulbifer epialgicus (assembly GCF_041447265.1). Taxonomy (NCBI): domain Bacteria; kingdom Pseudomonadati; phylum Pseudomonadota; class Gammaproteobacteria; order Cellvibrionales; family Microbulbiferaceae; genus Microbulbifer; species Microbulbifer epialgicus. Next base: position 18,057 of record NZ_JBGMEK010000002.1, on the reverse strand, counting down.
CAGAGGTGCTACCTGTTTCAATAACACCGTCTTCTTCATCATAATACGTGCCTAGTAATAACTGGCTGGGTACTGGGGTGGTTGTTTTTTCATCATCGGTATAGCGCAGGCCTGTGGTAAGCTTCACATCGTCCGTAATTTGCCAATACGCTTCACCAAATACAGCCCAAGAGTTAGTTTCTACCAAGTTACGGCTAAGGAAGTAGTTATGCCCCATTTCATCAATATTATCTAACGAGTTCGGGTCCACATACATACATTCACCGCCTGCAACATCAGTAGGGTCGGTGCAATTAACTGTAATTAAATTACCATCCTCATCTGTTGAATTGCTGTAAACATATTCAGCAATCATGGTAAATAAATTATTAAATACGAAGTAATCATCCTGGGTTTTAAAATCCAGGTAGTTGGCACCTACTGCAAAATTCCACGGACCATCAAAAGCTGTCTGTAAGCGGAATTCCTGGCTCCATTGTTTGTTATCGGATCGGCTAATATCTACTGCCAGAATACCGTCAGAAGGCCCCAACTGTGGATCGGTATAAATGCCCCCTGGCGAAATCGCAACATCTGGATCTATTCCATATTCATTAGAATCAGAAAAAAGTGCATTTGATACATAACGATTGTAATCCTGTGAGGAGTAGTAATCGTCTTTTGCATATGTAGTTTGAGAATAGAATGTCAGTGAGTCTCCCAAACCCCACTCAAAGTTCAGCTGGATTAAATCGTTTTCCGCACGAAAAACTGGATCATAGCTGGTGGCTATTTCACGTAAATCCTTTGACTGCTCAACCCCCGAATAAGGATCCAGCCATGATGATAAATCCGGATTGTCCTTAAAAAGAGGGTACCCTGCAAAAATCAATCCCTGAGCGGTTACAACATAAGCAAGACCACTTCCATTTGGTGTGCCATAGGCAGCATCGTTATATAACGATCCTGCTACACACCCTTGATTTAAAAGTGCTGTGCCTAAACTTGATACCTCTGTCTCTCCAACCATGGTAGTACCTGGATCAGCAGTACAAAGCTGCTTTCCAGTACGGGACCGCTTATCATCTTCCTCAAAGTGCTGCCAAATTAAATTCGCACTAAAATTATCACTGGGAGTCCATTCAAAAATGGCACGGGTGGAATAGAGATCCCGGTCATTAACATCATTTTCAGTATAGGTATTGTAATCAAAGCCATCCCGCTTGGTCATGGCACCAGAAAAACGGAAGGCCATAGTTTCACCCAGTGGTATATTCAACATACCCTTGGTGCGCTTACTATTATAATTGCCCACTTCCATCTCAATTTCTGAGGCAAATTCATCTTCCGGCATAATTGGTAACATATTAACCACACCGGCGGTGGCGTTGCGGCCATATAATGTGCCCTGGGGCCCACGCAGAACCTCTACCCGCTGTACATCAAAAAATTCCTGCTCAAACAGACGGTTCCTGATTAAAGAGGCATTATTAAAGCTTACTGCAACAGCAGGGTCACTACTGGCCGAGATTGACTGTGTACCCACCCCACGAATAGAGAAATTGTATGAGCTAAAGTTTGTTTTGGAGAAGTTAACATTAGGAATGGCCCGCAACAGTTCATTCCCCCCCTCAATCTTTAAAGCATCCATGTTATCCCCAGATAATGCAGAAACCGCAATTGGTACATCCTGAATGCTTTCCTCCATTTTTTGCGCGGTAACCGTAACTTCTTCAATTGCTGAACCAGAATAGTCACCGGGCTCGTCCGCTTGTTGTTCCTGGGCAAAGGCTGTCACGGGTGCGGTGCTTATTACCAGACAGGCAATCGCCACACTGTACCAGGGGGTTGAATAATCGCTAGAGTTTGCGGTGGGGATTGCTTGCGCAATCAACTTTTTTTGCTTACGAAGGCTCATCATCATAATACTGAGTCTCTCTCTTATCTCTCTATTATTTTTATGCAGGCCTAAAACAACCTTCTCTCAGGCCCAACTAGAGTAAGGACGCAAGAAAATGATAAGAGGGGGGATGAAAAACTAAAAAAAAGTTAAAAAATTTTAGTTTTTTTAAGTGATGCACAAAAATCGGACACAATTGAAGCCTGTATTGTCGATTAACGCGCCTGAATGGTTGGTCAGTATGAGTATTTCATTTATAGACACCGACTCAAGAAAAATTTTAAGGCGTCACACCCACTGACACATTACAGAGACCACAGTAAAAATATTGGATTTAATATCGTTAAATCCCTATTCCATGACCCAGCCTCGCTGCTCACAAACCTCTCTCAATGCAACACCCTATTACACACGGTGTCTGCCGCTGTGTACACAAGGTGTTCCTTTGTGGAAAAGATGCTTAATCTGGGGGATATGAGCACCGACGCCAGGGAATTGAGACCAGGGTGCAAAAACTGACTGGTGTCTTTGCGTTCGATATTGCAGCTTATGCTGTGATAAGCAATCACTAACATATTGTGTACTATATCGATGCTAAGACAGCCAAAACTTGGTCGGATACGGCAGTGTTTACCCGCTAGCAGGAACTTTTTAATACTTGCGTACTGGCCCAAAGCTATGATCAAGGCAACACTCTTGATCATAGCGAGATGGAAAAGCTCAATGAGATTATTGTCCTTTAGCAAGAGCGGCTGATGGATATCAGCTGGTTTATACGCTGCCTTAATGAGTCTATTGCTCGCCAGACAAACGCCGAGGACAAGTGCAGTGACCGCATTTGGGGGGGCCTCAGGCTTAGCTGGATGAGCGAGCTCTGGCAGCCTGCATGACCTATGTGGATCTGGATCCTGCCTGGGCCAATATTGCCAAAACCCCCGGGAAGTCTGATTTCACCTCGATTCAACAGTGGATTCACGCAACTGCTATTGGCAGGCAGCCCAAAAATCTATTGCCAATGCTCGTTGGCGAGCGCCAAACTATGCCCAAGGGCCTACCTTTTCAGCTGGATTAGTATCTCGAACTGGTAGATTGGAGGAGCCACCAACTCAATCCACAGAAGCGAGGGGCAATTGATGAGAACATCCACCCAATTCTAAATCCCTTGTTTTTTGAGTAATGGATTCTGTTCATAGAAAGTGCATCTTCAAATTACGTAACTTTAACATCTTGATCAATATTGGCAGTCAAAATGTATTTATCTTTATAATCAAAAAAAACTTTCGAATTCTCTGTTAAAACGGATTGAGATAAGAAAAGCACTAATGCAAGTAAGATTTTTATACAAGCCCGACTAAATATAATTCCTCATTATGAGTCAATTTTACGCGCAATAATGAAAACTACCATATTATGCATGCCATGTTGCCATTGAACTTCAATTATAAATCCAGCTTCTTCAATTTCTTTCGCCAATTTTAATTTTGTTAGAATGAAGACATCGGGCATTAAGCCCATGAATTTTCCCAGAGGTGCTAAGAGCTTAATAAACCGTATATAAGAATTACCTAGACAAACAGTACTACTCACGAAAACACCACCAGGCTTGAGGATTCTAGCAACCTCTGCCAAAACATCTCTTCTATCTGGTAGTAAGTGAATAACATTTAAACCCAATACTGCATCAAAATTCTCAGACTCAGCATTAAATTCAATTAAAGTACCTCTGGTAAATTTAATATTATCGATGCAGGCTTCCCTGGCCTTAGTTCGACCAATCTCGAGCATGTTTTCGGATATATCTACCGCTTCAATATGTTGCACATGCGGAGCATGGTAAATCGCTGTAGTCCCTGTTCCACAACCAAACTCCAAAATATTCATATCGGGCGTAAAGAATTTCTGGGTATCTGAGAGCTTCTTCTGATAACTTGCCTCATCAGAGATAGGGCTTCGAGCATACCCCTCTGCTTTTCTATCCCAGAATTTATCAGATCTAGCCATATCAATTCCTATATAAATACCGAGGCATTATTGGCACTGACTTCTGACTCATAACGCCTCAAGCTGCGGCCCGAAGGGTCCGACAGCCTTAACATTTTATGTTTTTAAAACCCATTAAGGAAACCCCACAACTTATCCCAACGTTCAAGCTTTTCACCGGCACTCAACAGTCTTGGTTGAATTTGAATAGGGTTGCCAAGTTGATTCACGTCTTGCAATAAATTGGAATTTACTGCTCCGCGAAGCTGACCATTTATATTGCAGCCTACGGCTAGTAGTTCATTACAAGCTTTGCAATGGTAGAAATTAGCAAGCTGATCACCATTTTGTTTAGTTGAAATCCCATCACCAATGAAAACCACTGACATATTCGGATCACTTATAATAAGTGACGGGTTGGCTTGGCAATAATTACAATCGCAAACGCGCGGATTCAAACCTTCGAGCGGTCCAGCTAACTGAACTTCAACCCGCCAACGGTTACATTTACACGATCCCTTAAAGAGCATAATAAATAGCGCCAATTACGATGAAAGATACGCTCGCCTCAATCGCCGGAGGCTACTAGCGCCTTTTTGCCGGGATTGTGGCAAAAAAGGTGACAGCAACCGGAGATCAGATTGCAGGCACTTGGTACGCCCAGCATAGGCGTGAACTAATAGGGTGAAAGTCCCCTGTAGGAAGATCACCATTTAATGGCATTCCATTAAATGCTAACTACTAGCGAATGGCAACTGCAATACCGTGAGGTCTTTGGGGGGAGGATGCCGCTGGCAAAACTACGAGCTGACAAACAGAAACATCATATAAGGCTTAGCCTAGAGGCGAGGTAGCCAAGGACGCCGAAGCCATGTGATCTAATGGGTAGAGTAAATGATGCAGTTGTGTAGTGAAAGTTCACGTTCTTATCTGGGGAGGTCTGTTTAACTTGCTGCTGCTGACTCATAAGTAGGCCCAACCCGCTAACCACCATCGCGGGGGTAGAACAAAGTGGTGGAACACAGCAGCACCTTGGTCAGTAATGACCAAGGTGATTAGGCAGAAGTCAGCCGACGGCATAGTAGCCTAATGCCAAGATTAATACCTTGGTCATGGTGAAGGCTTGAACCTAAATCCATGAGTTAAAAGACAGGGCTAGCCTGCCGATATGTTTCCAGTCGGATATAAAGTTGAGGTAGCGCACTGCCATGACTCTCGACTCAAATGAAAACCTGCTCGACACTATCGTTGGGTAGAAATTCATTACGGATAGGGAGCCGCCCATTACAGACCCGCACGATGGGTGGTGTGGGGGCCGGTAGCTAGAAACCACCGACTACCCGATTTAATTTTCTGCTACCTCACTTTCAGATTCATAAACAATGGAAAATCCATTTTACACGGTGAACCCGAACATTTAGCGGGCTTAAATTCGGTCTCCCTCAATACCACAATTGCTAATTTAGTCATAAGCTCGCTCGGAGTATCGAATACAGAAATACTCTCTACCTTACCCTCTTCATCAATTAAAGCTATGATATGTAATTTCCCTTTTTTCAATAGCTTTTTATGCCCAGCATATATAGGCATATAGAGTTCCTGAAGCCCATTAACAGGAAATGGAGGCTCATCGCCTTCATTCAGATTTTCATATATGGAAGTGAATCTTTTCTTTTGAACCTCGCTGAGTTTTCCATAAGGTTTATCAAACGGGATATTCCAAGATATCGCCACTTGTTTGATGCGGCTTCCGTTACCTGGTTCAGTCTTAACATTGAACACTTCCGCACATATGCTGCTCGAGGAAATTAGTAACCAGATATATAAAATATATTTTCTCATCGTCCATTCTATACTTAAAAAAAGTAAGCGATCTTACCAGATCGTAGGTGAGAGTTGTATTTAGAGTACAGGGATAGCACCGCTGAACGCCAGGGCCTGGAAAGCTCAAAGGGGTGTGACATCAACAGACAAATACGGCTATTCAACAGAGGTCCACCTTCTTGCGAGCAGCACCGCACCAAAGTGATTTGGCAGAACTCAGCCGACAGCATAGTAGCCTAATGCCAAGATTACTACCTTGGTCATGGTGAAGGCTTGAACCTAAATCCATGAGTTAAAAGACAGGGCTAGCCTACCGATAGTTTTCCAATCGGATATAAAGTTGAGGTAGCGCACTGACATGGCACTCGACTCAAATGAAGACCTGCTCGACACTATCGTTGGGTAGAAATTTATTGCGGATAGGGAACTGTCCATTGCAGAACCGCACGATGGGTGGTGTGGGGCCGGTAGCTAGAAGCTACCGGCTACCCGATTTATATCCTTAGCTAAATAGTGGCACATCATCATGGATGTTCGACCAAGGTGGTTTTTCTGAGGTATACACTTGGATTTGTGGTGCTAGCTCATCAGTATAATTTTTAATTATACCTAGTGGTAAAACAAAATCGTCCGGGAAATGCTTCCCGTTAATAAGGTGAGTTGGTGTTCCACATGTGGAGCAGAAATTTTTGTATGATTTTTCGGTAGCTTGGTAACTGATAACCGAGTCTTCACCTTTAGATAATGAGAATTGTTCTTTTGGAACAACAGCATATGTACTGTGATCAGAGCCTTGTAACTTTCTACACATAGAGCAATGACACTTCACTACTGTCTTAATAGGAAGATCAAATTCCCAAGCTACAGAACTACAATGACAGCCGCCTTTTATTTTATTCAATTTCGCATCTCCGTGAAATATAACCGTTGATTATATTCATTTATTTTATTTTCTTCGGTTTAAGATAAAGCTACATGTTAAACGACATATAATATATGATACAGATCATATTAAATTGTAGGCACATAAGAACTCATGCCTTATACAAAAGAGCATAAGGAAATTACTCGTAGACGAATTCTTGAAAGCGCGTTCAGGCTTTTTACGGTCAAGGGTTTTGATGGCGTTACAGTGGATGGAGTGATGAATGATTGCGGACTCACCAGAGGAGCGTTTTATGCTCACTTTGACAGCAAGGCGGTGTTGTATCGCGAGTCCTTAAAATTTGCAGTCAATGGCACTAAACTTGCCGAACTTAAGCCAGATGGCACCACCGATAAGGCATGGCTATGCCAACTGCTTGATGGATACCTTAGCTTAGAGCATGTGCGGGGTGAATACCCATGTCCACTTGCATTTTTGGCTACGGACATAGCCATGCATGATGAAGAAACAAAAGCAACTTATGCAAATGTCTACGATGGCATGAACAAAGCAATTTTGGAATATGCTAAAAGCTATGTTGATTGCGACGAAGATGATATTTTGTCAGTAACTGCAATGCTCATTGGTGCGGTAGCCATAGCAAGAATCATAGGTAACGAGAATTCCGTTACAAAATTATTGCAAGCGTGTCGCCAACAGGCGGGATTGAAGTTAGGTGGAATATAACGCCCGCAATACATGACAAATTGGAGCGTAGCGAAAATTAGATCCGTGTGATTGTGCTTGTTAAAAATTTTACTCTTGACCTTCGTGAAACTGAAGCACACCTTCGGGTATAACTTCCCAATTTGCTTTCGAGCCAACGAAAATATGTTGGCTTATTTTGATATCTGGTGATCCGTTAAAACATCCTAAGGTGACTTGGAAAACCCTACCATTATGTATAGTGCGCAGTGTAGATCCACAGTTTTACAAAACTGTAAGCCATCCCCATGCTTGCCGACAAACGAGGTTAAGAGAGACTCGCCAGAAAGCCACTCAAATTCATCTGGATCTACAAAGGCTGATACAGATGCTTGCGCACTAAATGCCTTGCGACATCGAGAGCAATGGCAAGATTTTGCATCTCGAAGCTTTCCATTTACTCTATATTGAATGTTTCCGCAGAAACATTCGCCCGTTATAGGCATAAATTCCTCCATGATTCTTAACGCCCAGCACAGCGGCCGGCAAAGCTACAAGTAATTGCGCAACAATTTGAGTGACTGGTTTGACAGTCCGTTGCTACTGCTTGTTAGGGCTACCATGCTAATTACTCTTGGGGGATTGGCAAACCATGTTGTTTTAGAAAAGAAAGCTTATCCCAATACCCTCTTTGAAATACGATCTTTCCATATTGGACTTGAAAGAAACCACATCCACGCAAACCTAGAGGGTCTCTCCACTCTAAAATTGCCCAATCTCCATCTTGAAAGATATGCTCTACAATGCAGACCATTTCTGCCGAGGTAAATTCTTCTTCAAATCTAGCCCGAATTGCTTCTTTACCAACCACCTTATCATTAGCTACTTGATGGTTAATTGCATCGTCAGAATAGAAGCTCACTATCTGATCTACATCAGCTTTATTAAAGGCTTCTACCCAAGCTTGAACAACTTCTTTTGGCTCCATAACTCGAATCCTCTTAGGCCCTAACAGTGTATTCAAAAGAAGATGCATCATATCACTTGTAAGCATATCCCCAGAGTGGAAAGCCACTCTAATCAGGAAAAAACAGATAAATCAGCACGTTAGCTATTACCGGTGCGAAATTACCCTAGTGGATATGTTGCGGCCGCAATATATCTTGTTATTTTGTTCCTTTTGATCACAGGTGTAAACCATTAAAAAATCAGCAAGTTAGGCTATATGTTGCTGTGAATATGTGAAGCTGCTCTTGATCATTGGTGGTGACAGTACAATAAATCGCCAGAGGTTGAGCTGCATCTAAGGACAGTATAAAAAAGTGTGATGGATGATATCCGCTCAAATGATCTGTTAAAGCAGAGTACTTTATTAATTTTTTGGGTCAATGTATTCGAAAATATTTACCACCGTACCGAATAACCTTATCTTAAATACTTGATGAAAACAGCATTGCCTCCGCTAATAGGGTAGCTACTAAAAATCCACAGCAATAACCTAAAAGCCTGCAAGATACTTAGGCTATCGAGAGATCATTCCCATAGATACAGGGAAGGTGTTTCTAGTGGCGGTATTGATGATCTATTGTTTCTTGAATTTAATATGAGAGTCAGTGAAGAGTACTCATCCATTCTCCCTTTTCTATAGGCAACTGAAATTTTTCGCAGTATGCACATTAAGAAATATAGGCACAAAAAGGATCTTATTGGAATTTATTCAGTTTGTTTTAGTGTCAAAGCTGCGTAAAATCGATAGATATTTATTGGTATTTTGGCCGGAATTGGGTGGCCTTTTGAAGGCCGATGACCAAAGACCAAAGGGATTCGAGAGAATCAAGCGATCCAGGAATTTTCTAAAGAACCACCCTCTCATAGAAGAACGGTAGCGTGACGTAAGAGACAGTAAAAGGCGCTGACCCAAGGTGCAGCAACACCAGGGGCCAGCTAACCAAATTGATAATCAGAGTATCAAAATGGCTATATGGATCATACGCTAGAAACCCGCTCGTCTTCAATAAAGTGGAGTACATCCAGCGGCTTGGAGCGATTCCTCAAGCTCTGGAGGCGTTGTGCCTGCCTTTTCTTTTCTATGCCTACCGTTCCCGCGCACCACCCTGTATTTCCTCACAGCGTTACTTTCTCAGCCTTCCATAAGGGAAGGTCTAACCATGGTTTGAGTATCAGTAGGATGATCTTAAAGCGTAAGCGATGAGTCAATGACATTCCACAGAGTTACACCGACCTCGACATAAAAATACATACGACTATCAAAACGCGTACTTGTATGGCGTTAAGTTTAAAAAACCCGAAGCAGCCCCTTAACTTGCACGGAAAACAGATGCCCGTATTTTTTAGAAAAATATTTTATTCTTTCTCTTCCTCTTTCTCGTCAACCGCTGGTGTTGTTGCATCTGAGTAGTCTTTAAGCAAAAAGTTAAAATTTTCAAATGCATCATCAAAATCTTTTGCTACCATTCCTGCTTCATAGTACTGATGTAGATATGCACCGCTCGTACGTATAAGCTTGGCTGGCTGAATTACATTCGTGTCAAAAAACTTCATTATTCCGCTATTATTTCCAAGTATTGTTACCGTGGCATCCTCTCGGTCGACATGGTCAAACACTGGCCTGACAGAAGAATGCAGACTTGATCGAATTTGACCAGGAAACCAATGTTTAAACTGTCCTGCATATTTCAAATTAAACCAGGTCATCGCGGAGTTTATGGCCTCTGTATTAAGATTACCCCAGAAAATAAAATCCATTCCCAGATATTTGTCAGTATCCCAGTTGAAATCAGGAATACTCGCTATAAAATCCCTCGGATCGAAGGCTGACTCGCTTAATCTCTGTGCGGAATTATCTGCACCGAAGCGACTGGAATCAATAGCTTCATGAACTGCAAGCATAAAGCTAAAGCGAGGGAAGGGCACAAGATTATCAATTAATTCACGAATACTTTTATATGCCCCATTCTGATCTCTAATGGGCGCTGTGACATCAGAGATAATACAAGCAATCTTGTTATTTTCGTTTATCTGTTGTGAATGGGAATCTCTAAGATATTTGAAAGTACTGTTTTCTAGCACCACTGTCATATCCGCATCACGCAGAAGCTTATGACTTGACATTAGTGAATTATATGGCGAAGTTGCATTCGCTTCTAAAGCTGAAGGATAAACCGCAAAAACCAGACGCGGTATTTTCAGATATTTTTGCCTTAGTTGCTCCAGGATTAAAGCCCCTAAACCCGCTCCGGTCCCACCACCAGTACTCATAAAAATCATGAATCCCTGAATAGAATCACAGTTATCTTCTATTTTTCGGATTTTATCGAACACGGTATCTATGACTTTTTTTCCTTGCTCGTACCCTCTTGCATAGACTCCGCCAGTACCGCTATCACCGGAAACTAAATAATCCTCGTGAAAGAGTGCCCCCATCTCATGCTGTTTTACTTCGTTAATCGTACGTGGATCAAGGTCTACAAATAGGCTTCTCGGAACCTTGGCCCCAAACCCAGTTTCCTGAAATAATGTTTCTGATGCCTTAGTACTTATTTCCCCGGTTGGTTTTCCCTGCGTATCCAAACCCGATTCTCTGCGAAGTAAATCCCAGAAACTCAAGCCAATTCGACAACCAGCCCCACCAATATGAATACTTATAATTTCGTTTGCCATGTTTAATGTCCCATAATTTTTTATCTTTTCTCAAGCTCTAAACTCGAAAACTATTCTTCCTCTTCAGGGGAGCCCGTACCTGAGCCAGGACCAGAACCTTGATTTTCAATGACAATTTTTTCTACTTCTTCATATTTGGAAATCAAGTTTAAAACGGTCACATTCGCGGCTTCTAACTCCATTTGATGCATCCCTTCGCCCTTGTACCAGTGCAAAAATGCCTTTCGTGAATACATCTCGTGAAAATGTTCAGAAATTCTCTGAAACAAAGATTTAATTGCCGTTGAGTTAGCAATAAAAATTCCACTTATTTTTGAATGCGTAGTTGGCGTGGAAAGATGGGATGTTCCGAAGTTATTTGGTATCCATTGTGCCAACTCACTGTCTAGGCGGGACTTTATTCTTTCCCTTTCCTGGTAAACTTCAAGGTCTGTTGTATTGCCGCGAATGATTAATCGGGAATTTAGTATTTTACCATTAACGAAATCAGTTCCTGTCATATTATTTATGTCGGATATTGCCTGCACGGCGATTTCGTTAATCCTTACATTCAGCTTACCAATTGCTTCCTCAGGATATATCGGTGCTCCACCAAAGATAACAAAATTAAACCCCGGGTAGCTGACCATTTGTGCAACTATATCTCGCAATACCCACGGTTTATACCCCAGCCGAAGGGGAGAGGTTGAATCACGAATAATATTGGCGATAGTCCAACTAAAATCTGAAGATTTCGGATTTTTGTTCTTTAGAACGAAATGCATCATGCTGAAAATTGCACCCGCGTCGATAACAAACACAAGATCTGCATGTTTGCTCAGCTGGTGTATCGTGAGTGTCGCGTTATAAGGCTCAACGACAACATCAGATACTTTTGGAGAAGGAAATACCGAATAAGTCACACAGCATAAATCGGGGTTCATTGTTTTAATTTTGCTTAAAATTAAACTACCAAGACCAGAACCGGTACCACCACCCAATGAATGAAACAGGATTACTCCCTGAGGATTCGCACAGGCATCCAGTTCTTTTTTAACTCCTGCCATAATTTCATTTATGAGTTCAGCACCCTTGGTGTAAAACCCTTTTGCCCAGTTATTGTTAGTACCTTCTGTGCTAAAAAAGTAGTTATCTGTCAAAAGAAGTTTGCTGATAGAAGAAGCTCTTAGACTATCCAGAGTGGCCGGATCTAGATCTACATTTATGGTTCTAGGCAAGTATTTACCATCACTCGTTTTTTTAAAAAAAACCTCGATATTTTCTAACAGTTCGCTAGAAATTGAGGAAGTATCCACTATCGTGCCAGTGTTGTCGATACCGTATTCCTGGCGCAATTGATCCCAAAAAACCTCTCCGACCTGATTACCACAGCCACCAACCTGGATACAAAGAATTTCCTGTGACGATTGTCTCTGCGTTGACATGCTTTTCTCCTGATTCAAAGGGTATATGTCTTACCCAAAAAAACTCATATTTATAAAGTATTACTACTTTGGTAACACCATTAGAGGAGACGTTACATTCTGTTTTCGTATATCTTTTCTGCTTGAGATCATATTTCAATGAAAACTAGGTTTCGTTTACAATAGGTTTTAGAAACTGATGGACTGTATCTATTCACTGTAAGCGTTGAACCAAGCACCTTCTAGCCAAGCTCCATATTCCAAGGCAATAATGCTTCAATCCCCTCAACACAACTGGCATTGGGGAGTTCTTTAAAAAAAGCGTTAAATAGCCATACGGATTAAGGTTGTTTGCCTTAGCCGTCTCAACAAGTGAATATAGATTCGTGCTCGCTTTTGCTCCCGCTTGGCTTTTTGAAAATAGCCAGTTTTTCCTTCCCGCTGTAAAGGGACGGATTGCGCTTTCCGCAAGATTATTATCAATGGAGTAATGACCGTCCTCAATGTAGGCCGCAAGCCTATTCCATTGGTGTCTCAGATAGACAAGCGCTTTACCAATGGCTGTACTTGGTGGAACATTCAATAAGCTTTTTTCCATCCACGATTTTAATTTTTCGAGAATCGGTTTTGCTTGTGTTTATCGATACTCAAAACGTTTATCAGGCGGTTCGTTTTTAATTTTCTTTTCAATCACATAAAGCTTTTGAATATAAGCTAATGCTTGATCAGCTTTACCTGTTTTTCCTTTAGGTTGTAGCTTTTAGGCTTCCACAAATTTTCTTCTTGCATGCGCTAGACAGCCAAGGCGTAGAATCCCATATTGGTTGCAGGCGTTTTGACAGGCCTCATACCCATCCACCATGATGCCCGGAACAGATTTATTGAGTAGCTCAACTGGAACACTCTGGCTTCGTGTCGGGGCATAGTGGAACACGGTTGCAGGATTATCCTTAAATGTAGCCATTAATCAAAGGTAGATTTTACTTTACACAGTTTTTCCTGGCTCATCAAGAACTTGTAAGGTGGTTTCGTCGAGATGTAATACCTGCTGCTGATGTAGATGATCGACCAGCAGATTAATCAGTGGTTGGACCAACTTTCCGACGCGCACCATCCAGTTCGCCAGGTTGCTGCGATCTAGAATAAAGCCGGCTCGCTCCAAAATTGCACTTTGCCAATAGAGTGGTAATGCATCACAATATTTTTTAACAGCGATGTAGGCAAGTAAACCAGGGCTGGCAATGCTCTTTTCAATGGGCTGCTTGGGTTTACTGGCGGTGACAATGTGTTGATCGCAAACGGGGGCATGCGTACTTCAAACGCTTATGGCGTAACACCTTGATCTGTGCTGGAATGATGTCCAACTGCTCGTGATCTTCACTGCCAATGAGTTTCAGTTCAGCACCATCATGCGGGCAGGTCTTTTCTGATTCTGGGAGGACATGAATAATCTCTTCGCGAGGATAGGCGTCTCCGGTACGCACCGTGGCTGTGAGTGCTTCTTCCTTACATCCGGTTAGCAGGGTGAGTAAGGCCGATACGACAAAAAATTTCGCAATTAGAGTTTTCATTTCCCTTTCCCTTTCCCTTTCCCTACTTCTTATTGATTTTCTGGGCACGCATGGCGAGGCGCTCAATAACAATGACGTCGCCAAGATCGATGCTGCCGTTGGCATTGACATCACCGTGTCCAGCTTTTAATTGATCTTCGCTGGCCTGCTCCAGCCCCATGGCGATACGTTTCACGGTGATGACATCCACTAGATCCACCGTGCCGTCATTGCTGAGATCTCCATGCAGGTAATAGGGGTCTGTTCCCCGGGCAAACTCTTCCAGGTTACTCATACCATCGCCGTCGCTATCGAGGCTGGCATCAGCAGCACTGTTGGGGTTCAGTTTATGAGCAAGCTCGAAGGCATCGGGCATGCAGTCGTTGTCAGCATCGCCGGAGTTGGCCATTAGGGTTTGTGCAGATGCTGACATCGCTTCGGTACATCGGTGACTGTGATCACGCCATTGGTAACCGTATGTGGAATCGTTTCACCACCGATAATGCCATCTGGTGTTGTTGCCAATGTGCTGATTACATCCAGGGCGGTCACTTCCAGGGTGACCTCTCCAGAATCCGCCAGCAAAACACTGAAGCTTCTTTACGCCGGTATACTAAAAGCCTCCGAACGCTGGACACACCCGATTCAAAATCGGAATCTGACACTGTCACAGCTAGCGATCCGCTTTCCAAATCGCTTGGAGAAATACATCAGTCTATAGCTGCTTGGCTGACACAGAGTTTTGACCACCTTCTCATAGCTACAAAGCTAATTCAGAACTTCGTGGGGCTACCAACAATTAAAACTAGTAGCCCTCAAGTATTCTTTATGGTGGCTCAAAATTACGTTTGATAAACACTAAAATATGCTCAAAGCATCCCGTAATACTTGATGCTTGAACTTACTGTTTTCTCCTAATATACCACTGAAATAGATATCGCTATCCAGCTTATCGCCATGGATGCTCTTGTTTGGCCACCTATCCTTGTTTTTACCAATAGAATCTACAAATAACTCTACCGCCCCATCAAAAGGTTCTATAGCTACGATTTCATTAGGAACCCAACCTCTAACATTGAATTTATGATTAAGGTCGAAATCAACCGTCACATTTATCCAGTATTGTGTTTCTCTGCCGTCATCATCTACATCATAATATATAAAGTCATCTTGCCTCCATGCTAAAAAACCATCAGTAGACTTGAGAAAATACCAAGATAAATCAAGTAACTCCATGCAACGTTCAATACTTGGAGGCTCAGCATCATTATGTTCAATGTCATTCCTGACAGTCATAAGCTTTTTCAACATAAGAGGTCGAACTAGATTAAATGTTTCAAGAAGCTCTAAATATCCTTTGGGGGATAATTCTAAGGATATCTCTCTAAAGCCATATACGTACTCAATGAACTTTAATCGCTGATTCAAACAACGTTTCAAAGTTGAAATCGCGTCAACTCGGTGCAACTCATCATTATTAGAGTTAAGGATAGACTCGGCATGATTCCACAGTTCATAAGCCCGCATTCGGTCCTTATGGCTAGTTTCCGAAGAGCTTTGTGAACGCACATTCCAATCTAGAACTAGTTTATCCACCCAAATCCTGTTGTCTTCCATAATCTGTCTTGTTTAACGGTGTATTCAAAAGAAGCTGTATCATATCATTAGTCAACTTATCCCAAGAATGGACACTCATCTTAAACAGAAAAATATATCAATCAGCTGATAAGTAAGTGCTGATGCTAATACAAGGCATATTACTTCTCTCGCACAACGGCATAAATCTATAAAAATCAATAAGTTAGATGTCAGAAATTAAATCCAATGCCTTTAAGCTCTGCAAGATACTTTTAGACTTTCGAGAGAAAATTCTTATCGATTCAAGAAAGTTATTTCTAGTGGCGGTATTGTTGATCTATTAATTTTCTAATTAAAACGTGAGATTTGGTGAAGAGCGCAATCTTTGCCAACTGAAAGTTTTCAAGCACAAACGAACAAAAATATAGGCACAAAAATGATCTTATTGGAATTTATTCAGTTTGTTTTAGTGTCAAAGCTGCGTAAAATCGATAGATAATTATTGGTATTTTGGCCGGAATTGGGTGGCCTTTTGTAGGCCGATGACCAAAGACCAAAGGGATTCGAGAGAATCAAGAGATCCAGGAATTTTCTAAAGAACCACCCTTTCACAGGAGAACGGTAGCGTGACGTAAGAGCAAGTAAAAGGCGCTGACCCAAGGTGCAGCAACACCAGGGGCCAGCTAACCAAATTGATAAACACAGTATCAAAATGGCTATATGGATCATACGCTAGAAACCCGCTCGTCTTCAATAAAGTGGAGTACATTCAGCGGCTTGGGGCGATTCCCCAAGCTCTGGAAGCGTTGTGCCTGCCTTTTCTTCTTCTACGCTTACCGTTCCCGCGCACCACCCCGTATTTCCTCACAACGTTACTTTCTCAGCCTTCCATCAGAGAAGGTCTAGCCATGGTTTGAGTATCAGTAGGAAATAACTATGTTGATCTTAAAGCGCCGGACTGGTGAAAACTTAAGGATTGGAGCTAATGTCTCAATTACAGTCTTGGAAGTTAAGGGTAATCAGGTGAAGATAGGAATACGTGCTCCCAGATCCCTGCCCGTGTACCGTGAGGAAATATATATACGTGTGGAAAAGGAACGGACACAGGGGGGGGGGGGGAATCGTTGATAACCTGGTCGGGACTATGGAACGCTTTCATCATTGGCGTGCCATGGGGCAAGTCTGACGCCCCCGTTCGCCATAGATCTAAAGTCTTTTATATTACGAAAGTCGTAGCTAGACGGGCTATTTTTGATGCTTGTAGCTAGCTTGGAAATGTAATCCTTGCCTCGCTCAAAGTAGTGTTGAGACTCTACCTCGTTGAGATGTATTGCCACTTCATATAGGCCAACTGAGCCACACATTACTGACAAGTAATAATCGTTGGAGTCCTTGTATAAGACGTAGCTCCACTTCTTTGATTCGATAGTTTGCATAAGACTTACCGCCCGCATCAGTCCTCGAAGCAACCAAGCAGCTTGGTTAGCTGCACGTACTCATTAAGTTTTTTCCAGTTTAAATACATGGTTTCGGTCATTAAGATCATACACAGTGCTTGTTAGCTTTCCTGCTTGATCTAAATAAAATTTCTCCCAATGACCATTTTCTCGAATTATGATTTTGGTCTGGTATATTAGCCCTACACCATTTGATAGAAAACTACATAGATGTGCTGTTTTATCCATTAGACCGCGATCGTTGCTGTCTTTATGAGGTAGAACAACAACTCCAAAACTTTTTCTGAGTGGATATATCCTGTTATCCAAGAAGTCATCATCGTGTGTTAAAATTGTTCTTCGTTCCGTTTGGCAATATCTCCAGATATTTTCATCTGGTTTCCCTACGAGATTACTTTCCCATACATCTGTAACGTTGTATCCCCAATCTCTTAAAAGCTCGACTCCATACGGTCCTAGGTTTTCGTCGATAAAGTATTTCGTTTTCTTTTCAAAAGAAAAGCCATACTCACGCCTAAAATCCTTCTTTAGTTCTTTAAATCTATCTATATCAGAGCTATCTAACTGTGTCCAAGGCATACTCTTTCCGTAAATTTAATGTCCACCGCAACGGTGAGCAATCTGTTGCGATTCCAGCTTTTGAAGCAAGTGACTTTTAGGTTCTTCTGTATTCATCTAGTAGTTGGTAAAAAGTTTCTATTGAATTTTTATGATGAACATTTGTAGCAGCAGCGTCAAAATCAGACCATATAATTTTTTGAGGATCATGGCCTAGCTCAACAGCAAGAATCATATTTGCCCATCCAGCAGTTGATTCATAAAAACCATACTTACGTGCAACAAAGTCATGGAAACCTTTAAAATTATTGTGGGAGTCATTTAAATCTTGATTATCTTTAAGAGCAAAATTATAGCCATTTATGAAAGAGCGTATATGAGATAGGGTCTCTACACTGGTATACATACCAGTCCGTAATTTAATTATTTCGAGTAATTCGTATATGTCCATAAAGAAATCTATCGCTCTGGTCATGTGCTCACGCCTCAAAGCAGTGGCTTCCACGTGCGCTGGCTTGTATGGTTGTTCTTGTCTGATTCTGATGTTGAAAACCTTTTTCGCTAACGGGTAAATTGA